>CACYBO010000225.1 GCA_902772685.1 uncultured Eubacteriales bacterium
AATATTACCATTGATGGCTGTGAGTTTGCCGGCGAGGGTACGACTACAGTCGCGTTCCGTACCGCATCCGGTGCCGGTGGTAAAAATATAACGCTGAAGAATAATACAGTGGCAGGCGGTCACAGTTTTGCCCAGCTCACCGGAGTCACAGATCTGACGATTACCGGGAATATGGTTACGGGCGTTAAGAACGGCATCAATATCAGTGGAGGTACCGGAACAGCTACCATTACAGGGAACACGGTAACGGCAAACGCTGAGGAAGGATATACGATTCGCCTCAAAGATGCCAATTCATCCACAGCAACGCTGGAAGATAATACTCTCAGCGGAGGCGAGGGTATAATAAACGCCGCAACTGGAGACGCAACCATTACGATTAACAGCGGAACATATACAGGACCGCTGACAACCAGTGGAAACGGAACAATCACAGTAACCGGCGGCACATTCTCCGAAAAGGTGCCAAAAGCAGATATCGCACCAGGATATGAATGTGTCAAGGACGGCGATGTCTACGTAGTCCAGAAGAAGGCGCCGGTAGCAGTTATAGACGAGACCGAGTTCCTTTCCCTGCAGGAAGCTGTCGCTGCTGCAGAGAATGGCGATGTGATTAAAGTGATTGCTGACATCACAGTCGAAGCAGCAGATAGTCCAATAACGGTTCCAGCGAACAAAGACATCACACTGGATTTGAATGGACATAAGGTCTCCATGAACAAGGAAGAGGCTGAAGCCAGCAAGCTGATAGAAAACAAAGGGACATTAACAATCAATGACGGCGTCGGTACCGGTGAGTTGTACGTCAGTGCTGATGAGCCATGGATCTACAGTGCCGCAAATCCGGGCGGTTATGCCAACGATCTTATTTCCAACAGCGGAACTCTGACAGTTAACGGCGGCAAGCTGTATAACGCAGGGTTAGGTTCCGCCTGCTACGCGATAGATAACTTCTCCTCCGGAGTAGTAACGATCAACGGCGGAACGATCGACGCGGCAAAATCAAGCGCCATCAGGATGTTCTTCAACAACAACGGCAAGATCACTGTGAACGACGGAACGATCGGACACTATAATTCTGAGGAGGATTACTCCTATATGGGTATTCAGGTCCAGTCCGGGACTGTTGAAGCCGTATTGAACGGCGGAACCATTGACGGAGAGTATTCGTTCTATGCCGGCGGCGGCGGTACGTATTCCATCACCGGGGGTGAATATCCGGGTGATGTTGGCTTCACCGGCATCCTTACCGGCGATCAGGTCGATATCAGCGGCGGTGTGTTCTACGAATGGGTCGGTAGTTTTGGCGATGCTAAGATTATATCCGGCGGATCATTTGCTAAAAAAACGAATAAAAAGCTGAATGATTACTGCAAAGAAGGGTTCATCGCCGTTCCGGATAAGGAACACGATGATATGTATATAGTAAAGGAAGGCGTGTTTGTAGCTCAAGTCGGCGATCAGAAGTATGAAACATTTGAAGAAGCTGTTGAAGCGCGCACAAGCAACAATGAAGTAATAACACTTCTTGCAAATATTTCTGAGCCATACTCAATGGCATTGGGTGATGTGCTGAAAATCAAGAAGGACAGCAAGACAATTACGATCAAAGGCCCAGTAGGTCCGTATGTCCTTCTGAGCTCTACACCTGTTGAAGGTGTAATTACTTACTCCGTTGTTGAAGCAGATATCGAATATACTGCTGCAAACGGCACGGTATCCTACAAAGAGTGGAAAAATACCGTTGTTTCTACCAACGGAACATATAAGCTTCTCAAGGATGTCACTGCTACTGCAAGGATCGTCCCAGGGACGATGATAAGCAATGCAACGATTGATCTGAACGGACATACGCTGACATCAACAGCTACTGATACAGCTTTCCTGCTTAGCAGAAATGGAACAGAGACTACCCACAAATTATTTAAGGTCATTGATACAAGTGATAATAAAGGCGGAAAAGTAATAGTAAATCCTTCTGCAGATAAAGCATTCCAGGTTTCCGAGAAATACAATGATGTTGTCATTGGAGAAGGCGTTACGATCGAAGGCGGATGCGTTGCACTGCTTTCAGAGAACGATACGCTTACAGTCAACGGCACCATCAACGGAGGCGATGACTTCGCTGTTGTAACAAACGGCGGTACGACAAAGAATGCGACGATCAATATCAATGAAGGCGCAGTTCTCACTTCAAATGGAACAGCGGTCTACCTGCCTGGTACTGGAACGACAACTGTTTCCGGCGGAACGATCACTGGTACTACCGGAATCTATCAGAAATCCGGCGAGCTTGTGATTACAGGCGGAACAATCACCGGAAATGGCGAAAAGAAAGAATACACATATAACGATAACGGCTGCAACGCAACAGGCGATGCTGTCGTGATCGATAACTGCGGCTATCCTGGCGGTGATCCTGTTACATCGATTACCGGTGGAACATTTATAAGTGAAAACGCCAGCCCTGTTGGAAGCTATGCTTATCCGGCAGAAGGAACTGATGCCAAAACACCGATTGGAGGAATTATCTCAGGCGGAAAATTCAGCAATAACGATATCGTTAAAGACGTTCTGGCTGAAGGTAAAACACTCAAGAAGGCTGAAGATGATTATTACGTCGTTGTGGACGAGGTCACTGTGACCTTCGATTCAGACGGAGGTTCAGCTGTTGAACCTCAGAAAGTTGCCTCCGGCGATAAAGCCGTAGAACCTGAGGACCCGACTAAGGACGATGCAGTCTTCAGGGGTTGGTTCAAGGGAGACACGAAGTATGACTTCGATACCGCTGTGACAGAAAACATCACGCTCAAGGCACATTGGGCTGACGTGGTTGCAGTGATTGGAGATAAGCAGTTCGCAAGCCTGGGTGAAGCAGTAGAAGCAGCAAAGGCAGGCGACACCATTACAGTAGTTAAGAATATCGATATAGCAGCAGGAGAAGAGATTGTCATCGATAAGAAGCTGACGCTCGACCTCAATGGAAAAACAATCAACCATGTTGCTGAGTACACGAAAGATGCATATGTAGATCTCATCGAGGTTATAGGAACCGGGGATCTGACGATCACCGGCAACGGAACCATCAATGGCGTTGCGAACGGAGACGTTTGTGACGGTAAGGCTATCATCGTTGTCGACGGCGGTAAGCTGACAGTTCTGAACGGAACGATCACTGCGACCGGCGAAGGTTCGGATGGAATGTACGGCGCGTATGTACTGAAAGGCGGCACAGCAGTCTTTGGAACAGAGAACGGCGGACCGGAAATCACATCCCACTTCGCAGCAATCGGAACGAACAATACAACAAAACCGGCAACGATTACAGTGAACGGCGGAACATATACTGCAAATGCTGTTCCTGCAAATGGCAACTGGTGGTCATACTTCTGCGCGCCGATCTATGCGGCTTCAAGCGGAGACTACACCATCAAGGGCGGAACGTTCAATGGTTACTATGGAGTATCCAGCAGATATGCGAATGTCGAACAGTCAATGAGCATTGAAGGGGGAACGTTTAACGCGAGCTCCGGTACGGATGTATTTGTAGATGTCGTTACAGGTTCTGACGGAGAGGCAGACCGCCGTATCGTCTCCTATACAGATGAGCTTACAGTTCCTGAAGGATATGCATGGGCCAAGGAAGGTGACGTGTATGTCCTGCAGACACCGCTTGACTTAGCAAAAACTGCGGCAATTAACGAACTGAATGAGGTGGATGTAGATGCATATATTGAATCACATCAGTACAAAGTCCACAGACTGATAGAAGCAGCGAAGGCGGATGTCGAAGCAGCAGAATCAATCGATGAAGTAAATGAGATCATGGAGAAGTTCAACTCCGATCTTAAGAACTACACGACTCTTGCGGAAGCAAAGGAAGAAGCAAAGGAAGAACTTGCAAACTATAAGAAGGACGTTGAGTTTGCGGATGCTGACGCCAGGGATGCCATCGTCGACGAATATAAGGACGCGATTGACGCGGCGCCAACAGCTAATGCAGTCAACAAAGCGCTTGCTGAAGCCAAGAAGGCAATCGATGAACTGCCTACAAAGGACATGGATGACAAGGCAAAAGCAAAGAAAGCGCTTGAAGATGCAATCACAGCAGCAAATGCAGCCCTTGCAGAAGACGAGTATACCGCCGAGACTGTGGCAGCAGTAGAAGCGGCCATCGCAGAAGCTCAGGAAGTACTCAACGACAACGAGGCAACGACGAGACAGTACAACAAGGCCAAAGAGGCCATTGAAAGCGCTGTTGAAGCACTTGTAAAACAGTCAGATGCAGATGCTCAGGCACTTGCAGAAGATAAGGCAAAAGCAAAGGCGGCACTTGAGGAGTACAAGGATCCTGCAGATTACAGAGATGAAGAGAAGGCAGAACTCGCGGAAGCAGTTGCGGACGGCATCAGTGCAATCGATGCAGCAACGACTCCGGAAGAGGTTGTCGCAGCACTTGCAGCAGCCAAGGAGCAGATCGACGGACTGAAGACAGCGGCAGAGTATGCTGCAGAAGAAGCGGCGGCTGACGATCAGGCACTTGCACAAGCAAAGGAAGCCGCTTTGGCAGAACTCGCGGGGTACAAGGACCCTGCAGATTACAGAGATGCAGAAAAACTTGCTATGAGAGTCATCAAGGCTGAAGGAAGAGAAGCAATCAAGGATGCATCAACACCTGATGAAGTTGCAACAGCACTTGCAGCAGCAAAGGCTGAGCTGGATGAACTCAAGACGGCAGCCAAGTATGAAGAAGAAGAAGCGGCAGCTGCAGCGGAAGAGGCAGCCCAGGCGCTTGCTGACGCTAAGGAAGCAGCAAACGCTGCATTAGACAACTACGTAACTGATGAGAACCTTGCCAAGTACAAAGATACAGAGGCACAGGAAATCAGAGGCATTGTTGAAGAAGCGAAGGCGGCAGTTGCAGAAGCAACAACACCGGAAGACGTCGCGCAGATTCTCGATGATGTCAGCAACAGCATCAAGGATATTCCTACGGACGAGGATTACGACGATACAGATGCTAAAGCACTGAAGGATGCGCAGACAGCAGCAGTAAAAGCGATCAATGAAAAACTGACGGATGCACAGGATAAGATTTCAGACGCTGATAAGAGTGCAGCTGCAACTGCAGCGATGAGTGCAAAGGTAGACGCACTTACAGCAACAACGCCTGAACAGGCCGCGGCAGCAGCAGAGAACTTTGCTCAGCTTATTGACGACATGATTGCATCTAAGGAAGCAGCTGACAGAGCGCTTGCTGAAGCCAAAGAAACTGCAAATGCTGCATTAGACAACTACGTAACTGATGAGAACCTTGCTAAGTACAGGGATGCAGAGAAGCAGACTATCAAGGATACTGTAGCGGAAGCAAAGGCAGCAGTAGCGGCAGCAACTACACCTGAGGATGTCAATAAGGCGCTCTCAGATGCACAGAAGGCAATTAGTGCAGTGAAGACGGATGAACAACTCACCAATGAGGAGAAGGAAGCACAGAAAAAGGCAGCAGACCCAACGAAGCAGATGGGAAGTGACGGAACAGCTTTAGGTAAGGGAGCGTCCGCCGAAGCAGCCGACAAGGCCATCACCTCAATGAAAAATGACAAAGACCCTGCCGGATCTGCATTTGGAGTACTGAAACTGAGAAGCACGAAGCAGGGCAAGAAATCAGTAACTCTGAAATGGAGCAAGCCGTCAGGCGCTGTCAAGTATGTGCTCTACGGCAATAAGTGCGGCAAGGCCAACAAGATGAAGAAGCTGGCTACGACAAAGAGCAGCAAATACACGGTCAAGAAAGCTGTCAAGAAACTGGCGAAGGGTAAGAATTACAAGTTTATCCTCGTCGCACTGGATAAGAACAACAAGGTTGTTTCCACATCCAAGGTGGTTCACGTTGCTACTTCCGGCACTAAGTTAGGTAACTACAAGAGTGTGAAGGTCAGCAAGAAGGTCATCACGAATGCCAAGAAGATCAAGAAGGGTAAGACTCTGAAGCTTGGCGCGAAGGCAGTTCCGGTTTCCAAGAAGAAGGTAGCGAAGCATGTTGGACTGCGTTATGAAACGACCAACAAGAAGATTGCAACAGTTTCTTCAAAAGGTACGATAAAGGCCATCAACAAGGGCACCTGCTACGTCTACGCATATGCGCAGAACGGTGTCTTCAAGAAGATCAAGGTAATCGTTAAATAAGACATCTTAGCAGTCTGCTGCAGGCAGCAGATTAAAAAGAACAAACAGAAGACAGGGGGTTCGGAATCATATCAATCCGGATCCTCTTTTCTGGTAAAAGAGGCAATTTTACAAACAGTTATTACATATTTATGATATATTTATGATATGAAGAAAATACTACTTACCGGCGGTACGGGATTCATCGGCTCCCACACCGCTGTAGAACTTATTGAATCAGGATTTGACGCAGTCATCGCAGACAACCTAGCCAATAGTGAGGTATCTGTGATTGATCGTGTTGAGCAGATCACCGGCAGGAGACCGGCGTTTTATCATGCCGATGTGACAGATCCGGAAGCTGTAGAAAGGATTTTCTCGGAGCAGGAGATCGATGCTGTAGTCCACTTTGCCGGATTAAAAGCAGTGGGCGAGTCGGTTGAGAAGCCGCTGACGTATTACCACAACAATCTGGGGGCGACACTGACGCTGCTCGAGGCTATGAAAAAGCATCAGGCAAAGCAGTTCATATTCAGCTCTTCAGCGACGGTGTACAGTCTTGTGGACGAGGTGCCGTTCACAGAGGAATCCGGACCATTGGGATGTACAAATCCATATGGCTGGACGAAGTACATGATCGAGCAGATTCTGAAGGATGTAGCAGCAGCTGATCCGGACATGTCCGTGGTGCTTTTGCGGTATTTTAATCCTGTCGGGGCACATGAGTCCGGGCTGATAGGAGAGAAGCCCGCAGGCGTGCCGAACAATCTGATGCCATACATTCAGCAGGTCGCGCAGGGAATCCGCCCACAGCTGAATGTCTTTGGAAATGATTATCCGACCCATGACGGAACAGGGGTGAGGGATTACATCCATGTGGTAGATCTGGCGAAAGGTCATGTGGCGGCGCTGAAGTATGCCCGGACCCATAAGGGCTGCGAGGTGTTCAACCTGGGGACCGGCTGCGGATACAGCGTGCTGGATTTGGTGAAGACCTTTGAGCGCGTGAATGGTGTTGAGATTCCTTATGAGATCGTCGGCAGGCGTGCCGGGGATATCGCCACTTGCTATGCGGATACCGCAAAGGCCGAGAGGATGCTTGGCTGGAAGGCGGAGAAGGGCATCGAAGAGATGTGCCGGGACGCGTGGCGGTGGCAGAAGAACCAAGAGTAAGAGTGAGGTCAGGGATATGTGCATCGACGCAGCGGGAGTGCTGTGCGGGGTAATGGTGGTTTAGTTGTGGCGGATGATAAAAAGGAGAAACGAGTCTGTAAATATGTAGAGGATTCGCGCTATGAAATAAGATAAAAAGAGTATTAAAAGTGACATTCATCGCTGCACTTATGATTGCAGGGATAACGGCGTTTTCGGGTCTTGCATTTGCAGAGCAGCTTGACGGCATCGATCAGATTACGAGTGACAGCAACAGATGGGATCTGAGAGATGCCTGTATGCAGTACGGGGATTACACCGTCGAATATGTCAATAACAAAAGTGTTGGAACGGCAAAAGTTATATTCAGAGGAATCGGGAATTTCAAAGGCACAAAGACAGAAACATTTAAGATCAACAAGCGGAACAATACTCTGACCGCCGAAGGTAAGAAGATCACCGTTAACAAGTCTGCCGTAAAGAAAAAGAACAAGAAAATCACGCGGAAAAAAGCGATCACAGTCAGCAAGGCAATCGGCAAAGTCACATATAAGAAAGCCAGCGGCAACAAGAAGTTAACCGTCGCCAAGAATGGAACCATCACCATCAGAAAAGGTCTGTCCAAAGGGACGTACACCTTAAAAGTTAAAGTCACCGCAGCCGGAAACAGTACCTACAAAGCCAAGACCAAAACAGTTGCAGTGAAGATCAAAGTGAAATAGGGTATCATGGTCTTGCATAATTTGCAGAAGACATAAAGGAGAAACACAATGTACGATGTCCTGATTATCGGAAGCGGAGTGAGCGGTGCGTCATGCGCCTACATGCTGTCGAAGTACGACCTGAAGGTCGCGGTTCTGGACAAGAGCAATGACATCGCCAACGGCACGACGAAGGCGAACAGCGCAATCATCCACGCTGGGTTCGACCCGTCGCCGGACACGCTCATGGCGAAGCTGAACGTGCGGGGCGTGGAGCTGGCCAAGGAGATTGCGGCAAAGCTCGACGTGCCGATCAATAACTGCGGCAGTCTTGTTCTGGCCTTTGACGACGGAGATTTGGAACACATCCGCAAGTTATACGACCGGGGGTGCAAAAACAACGTTCCCGGATTGGAACTGCTGGATAAGGAGCAGCTACATGAGCTCGAGCCCGGCATTTCAGACGCGGCGGTGGGGGCTTTGCTTGCGCCGTCGGCATGCATCATCAATCCGTGGGAGTACTGTCTGGCCATGCTGGAGACGGCCGTGGTGAACGGCACGGAGCTGTTTTTGAATACAGAAGCAATGGGGATCACAGACTGCGGAGAGTATGTTTCCGTGGAGACAAACAATGGGGCTTTTGAGGCAAAGTACGTGCTGTCGGCCGCCGGCGTCCATGCGGGCGATGTGCGGCGTCTGGTCGAGGAACCGCCTTATGAAATCGTGCCCACGAGGGGACAGTATTTCCTACTGGACAAAGACGAGGGAACACGCGTCAGCCGTACCATCTTCCAGTGCCCGAACGAGAAGGGCAAGGGAGTCCTGGTCTCGCCGACCGTCGACGGAAATCTGATCGTCGGACCGGATGCCAATGTGGGCGGTGCTGATGACACATCGACAGACAAGGAGGGACTCGACGCCATCAGGGCAGCTGCTGTGAAGAGCGTGCCCGGCATCAACTTCCGGATGAATATTCGGAACTTCGCCGGCGTGCGGGCTAACTCGGACCAGAGTGATTTTGTGATAGAAAAGAGCAACGCTGTCCCGCGGTTTATTGACATCGCATGCATCAAGTCGCCGGGATTGACCGCCGCACCCGCCATCGGAGAATACGTGGTGGAGATGCTCGCTGCGGAAGGACTGCAGCTCACAGAAAGACCGCAGTTCGTGGATACGCGGAAGCGGCCGCGGCTCGGGAATATCAGTGAGGAGGAGCGGAACCGTCTGATTCAGGAGAATCCGCAGTATGGACGTATCATCTGCCGCTGCGAACAGGTGACAGAAGGGGAAATCGTCGCTGCGCTCCATACGCCGATTCCACCGACAACCATCAACGGTGTCAAGCGCCGGGTCGGTTCAGGCATGGGACGGTGCCAGGGCGGTTTCTGCACGCCGAAGGTCCACGAGATCATCGCGCGGGAATCAGGTGTAGATATGCTGGAAGTCTGTCTGGAGGAACCGGGCAGTGAAATACTGAAATATAGGTCAAAAGAAAATGAATGAGAAGAAATATGAACTGATCGTGATCGGCGGGGGTCCGGCAGGACTCGCAGCCGCACGCAGCGCATGGGAAAATGGCCTGCGCTCCATACTGATTATTGAGAGAGATAAGTACCTTGGCGGAATCCTGAATCAGTGCATCCACAATGGGTTCGGCCTGCACCATTTCAAAGAGGAATTATCGGGACCGGAATATGCGGACCGTTTCATCAAGCTGGTTAAGGAGACCGGCATTGAAGTGATGACTGATACGATGGTCCTGAATGTCACACCGGAACATGAAGTATATGTATCCAATGCCGGCGGCGTTAAAGTGCTGCATGCCCAGAGTGTCATTCTGGCCATGGGATGCCGGGAACGGACCAGGGATTCCGTCGGCATCGCGGGAACACGGCCGGCAGGCGTATACACTGCAGGATCAGCTCAGCTGTACATGAATATTCTGGGCTATTCCGTCGGAAAGAGGGTCGTCGTGCGCGGAACCGGTGACATCGGGCTGATCATGGCGCGCAGAATGAAACTGGAGGGGGCGGAGGTCCTCGCCTGCATCGGTGCCAGCGATCATCCGGACGGACTGGCCAGGAATGTGAATCAGTGCCTGAAGGACTACGATATTCCATTGCTTTTGCGGCATACGATCACAGAGATCCGCGGCAAAGACAGGGTTGAGCAGGTTGTCGCCATGCAGGTGGATGAGCACCGCAATGTCATCCCCGGAACGGAGAAAGTATTTGACTGCGATACACTGCTGCTGTCCATCGGGCTGATTCCGGAGAATGAGCTGAGCAAAAAAGCGGGCATCGAACTGGACCGCCGGACCGGCGGCGCTGTGGTTTACGAAAACAACGAGACAAAGACGCCGGGCATCTTTGCCTGCGGCAACGTGCTGCACGTCCATGACCTTGTGGACTTTGTAACAGAAGAAAGTATCCGGGCAGGAAAGTCCGCCGCCGAGTATGTGCTGGGCGGCGGTTCAGAGGGCGCTTCGGGTGCTGCCTCGGAAGAGACGCCGCTGGAGATTGAGAACGGCGGCAATGTGAAATATACCGTGCCGATGATGGCGCATCTTTCGGGTCTGGAAAAGACCCTCGAAATCTTCTTCCGTGTGACGAAGGTGTTCGGGGAAGGCTCCCGCGTGATCGTCACCCAGGGGGACAGGAAGGTTGCATCCTTTAAGCGGCCGTACATGATTAACAGCAAAATGGAGAAGATTAAGATTCCTGTGAAACTGCTGGAAGGAGTCGACCCGGCGGACGGACCGCTGGTTGTAAGCGCTGAAGAAGTTGTTTCAGAAGCTGAGGAAGGAGGTGCCCGGAATGCGTGAAGTCATTTGTATCGTATGTCCGAAAGGATGTCATCTTCAGGTCTCGCAGAATGAGAAGACCGGTGAATATGAAGTAAAAGGCGCCACCTGTGACCGCGGCATTGATTATGGCATCAATGAAGTCACCAACCCGGTCCGCGTCCTGACCTCCACCGTCAAGGTGGCCGGCAGCAATCTGGAGCGCTGTCCGGTGAGGACAAACGGATCCATTCCCAAGGCGGCGATATTTGATTGCATGGATGAGATCAACCGCGTGACTCTGCAGGCGCCGATCGAGGTTGGAGATGTGGTCATCGCAGATCTGGCCGGGACCGGAATCGAACTGATTGCGACGAGAAGCATTGATTGAGAGCAGTATGAGGAACGTGATCTTTGACATGGATGGTGTCATCTTTGACACAGAACGGTTATATATTGAATGCATCCGGCCTGCAGCGGAGAAGTATGGAATTACCGGGATAGAAGACGCGGCCCGCGCCTGCATTGGGCTGACGGATGTGGAGACGAAGCGGCTAATGCGTGAGCGTTTCGGTGAAGACGCACCGTTGAAAGCCATTGAGCAGGAAGCGTTCAAAGCCTTTCAGAAGCGGTATGAAGAAGAAGGGCTGACTGTGAAGGACGGTGTGGTAGAACTTCTGGAGTATCTGAAGCAGGCAGGTGCCCGTATTGCGATCGGTTCATCGACTGAGCACGATATTGTTGAAATGGAGCTTCGCGATGCGGGGCTTCTTGAATATTTTGATGTACTCGCCTGCGGAGACATGGTGCAGCACAGCAAACCGGAGCCGGATGTGTTCCTGCTTGCTGCGGAGCTGTTGGATGCGGAGCCTGCAGACTGTATCATCATTGAGGATTCATTCAACGGTGTGACCGCAGCCAGGCGCGCAGGAGCAACCGTGTACATGGTGCCGGATTTGCTGGAGCCGACGGCAGAAATCCGTGCGATGGCAGACAAGGTTTTCGGATCGCTGCATGAAGTGAAAGAGTGGCTAGAGGAGATGGCATGATCAGGAATGTGATTTTTGATATCGGCAGAGTGTTAATCGGATTTGAATGGTGGGATTATATCCGCAGGCTGTTCGATGAGGAGACAGCGCAGAAGGTGACAGATGCCCTGTGGAGGACCCATCACTGGTGGGAACTGGACCGGGCGGTCCTGAGCGTAGAAGAGATCCTGGAACTGTTCTACAGTGCCGGACCGGATGTGAAGGAAGAAATCAAAGAAGCCTTTGACCGCATCGGTGAATGCATGTCCCGGTGTGAGTATTCGATTCCCTGGATCGAGGGACTGAAAGAGCGGGGATACAGAGTCTACTATCTGTCCAATTACTCTGAACACCTGATGCATGCGAACCCGGATGTACTGGACTTCCTGCCGCACATGGACGGTGGCGTGTTCTCCTGTTATGTGCAGCTGATCAAGCCCGATCCGCAGATTTACCGCACGCTGATGGACAAGTATGATTTGCAGGCGGGGGAGTGCGTGTTCATCGATGACCGTGAGGATAATGTCATCGCGGCCAGGGAACTCGGCATGCAGGCGATTTGGTTTGAGAACTATGCTCAGGCGAAGGAGGAACTGGAGCAACTGCTTGAGGAAAAAGCGTGATTCATGTATAATAGCTGCATCCAATGACATTTTGTAGGGAGTGACAATCATGGTAAAGAAGAGATTCTGTAGGATTCTAGTGCTGACGGTTTTTGCAGCACTTTTTGTTTTTGCATTAGCCTGTACGGCGTATGCAGAGGAGACAGATCCTGTGATCTATGACGCCGCCGAGTTCTCCAATCTGAGCGGCAGGACGCAGGAGGATGTCATGGAAAAATATACACAGGCGCAGGCGGAGGGAACGACATACGTCAGATGGTCAGAGTCAACTTTCTATGAGACTCCGGCGTCGTTTAGCGTTCCGTATGCTGCAGGCGTACTGAATCCAGATACTCTGAAGGCGATGAAGGGAATGACGAATTTTTACCGGTGGCTGATCGGTGTTGAAGATCTTTCCGTCAATACGGAGAGCAACGCATCACTGCAGGCACAGGCTTTTGACCGGAATTACGAGTTTGATCATTATATTTCCAACGACAGCAAGCCTGCAGATATGGACGATGCGCTCTGGCAGGAGGGCTTTAACTGTGCCCACAATATACTTGCCAGTGGATCCCTGCCGGCCGATGCTGTCACAAGCTGGCTGAATGAGGGATACAGTGTGAGTACGAAAGAGTGGGGGACAATAGGTCACAGACTGGCAATTCTGGATGCCGGATATAAGAATATCAGCTATGGTTATTCAGGACGGGTCGGAATCGGAAAGTGCGGATCAAGAGGAAATACATTTGAGAATGCCTTTGCAGCATTCCCGGCTGCGGGATACATGCCTGCAGAGCTGTTGTCTGCACGGGGTTCTGCTTGGACGGTAGAACTGAACACATCGATCTTGAAAGTAAGCAGTGCTGATAATGTGGTTGTCACGGTCAAAAATCTGACGACCGGCAACAGTTATACATGTAAGAATTCTGATAAAACTGCACAGAACTCATCCCATTACCTGGTTTTCATGCAGCCGCAGGATCAGAACGGATGGAGTTATTCGGATTCATATCAAGTGACAGCGACCGGCTTGACGGATGTTGCAACAGGAAAGGCAGCAGAAATCACTTATACCGTTCGTTTCTTCACGCCGCCTACAGTGTACCGTATCAATATTCCGCAGGAGAAGTACGCATACACCGGCAGTCAGATCAAACCGGAGGCAACCGTACTCGATGGGAAAAACAAGACGATCACGGACGAACAGAATTACACATTGAGGTATTACAATAATGTTGAAGAAGGCATCGGAATCATCGAAGCCAGAGGCATTGGCGATTACTGCGGCACGGCAAAGCAGATTTTTTCCATCGAAGTGGATCGCAAGGATATGCAGCAGTGTTATGTCTATGCCTTTTCCGAACATTATACTGGTAAAGAAGTTACGCCTAAAGTGAAGGTTAATAGTTTCGGCAAAACCCTGACAGAGGGTACAGACTATACCGTATCCTACCGTGACAATATCTATCCCGGGACCGGCGTAGCGATTGTCAGTGGAATCGGTGAATACAGCGGTTCCGTAGAGAAACCGTTCAGAATCTATAAAGGAGAGCAGTCCATCACAGGATCGGTGCCGACCAGAAGGATTGAAGTGGGAGGAACCGCGAAGATCACTGCATCCGCCAGGGAGGATGCGCCAATCAGTTTCACTAGTTCCGATGAAAGCATTGCGACAGTTGACGCTGACGGAACAGTGCATGGCGTAGATGATGGAAGTGTGACAATCACGATAAAGGCGGAAGAAACAGATCATTATTACTCCAGTACATCCAGAGTGACTTTCAGCATCTCAAGGGATTACCACACGATGGTTGAAAAGGAAGTGGTGTACGCAGATGAAAATAATGATACTGCGTCAATAACAGAAGAATGCAGTGTCTGCGGAAAGAAAGAAACAACAAGCTTTACGACGATGCGCGAATTCAGCTTATGGTATAAGCCGGATACAGATGTCTATGGATATCCGACCATCGATGCGGATCAGAAGGAGGGAAACGGGTACAGAGTCTTCATGCGTTACTTCAGGCCGGAGGATGCACAGGATCAGACCTATGTGCTGGAATCTTCGGATCCCGCTATCATGACCGTTGATGGGGATAGCTTCAAGTTTGTCAGGGCAGGAACGGTTACACTGACAGTGTACGCGAAGTACAGGCCCTCTGCGAAATTCACAAAAACATTCAAAGTATCCCATATCTTCGACGGCGGCCTCATCACACGGCAGCCAACATGTTCTGTGAAAGGGGAAAAGGTCTACACGTGTCTGGCCTGCGGCGATACTAAAACGGAGGATATAAACACGATTCCGCACACCTGGAATGACGGCGAGGTTACAGAGCCGGCCAACTGCACGGAACACGGTGAGAAAACGTTCACATGCGTCGTATGCGGAGGCGAGAAGACAGAACCGACGCCACTGGATCCAACCGCACATAACTGGGATGAGGGTATAGTAACGACAGAGCCGAAGTGCTTCGACGCAGGCGTCAGAACCTTCACATGCACGCGCTGCGGCGACAAGAGGACTGAGGCTGTCGAACAAATCGGATACCATACACCGGGAGAAGAAAGAACAGAGAATGAAAAGCAGGCCACATGCACAGAGAATGGAAGTTATGATGTAGTTGTGCGCTGCACCGTCTGTGATGCTGTGCTCGAGTCTGAAACATTCACTACGGATGCATTAGGACACGATGACCAGATGGAATACACTGCAGCAAATCCTGTGACTTGCACGGCTGACGGTAATGCTGAATACTGGCACTGCTCGAAGTGCGGAAAGTATTTCAGTGACGGGAAAGGCGAGCAGTTGCTTCCGGAAGGTCAGCGCGTAATTCTGGCAACCGGTCACAAGTGGGATGCAGGCAAAATCACCACAGTCCCGACGGCGACAAAAACAGGCGTTAAAACGTTTACCTGCACGGTCTGCGGAACAACGAAGGAACTGATCCTGCCAACCCGTAGCAGTCAGGTCGCAGCAGATGGAACGAAAGTCGGTCCGGGCGCTTCAGAGGAAGTTGCCAATCAAGCGATCACTGGCATGAAAAACGACGCCGATCCAGCTGGATCCACCTATGGACTTCTGAAAGCAAAATCTGTGAAACAGGGCAAGACGTCAGTCAAGGTCACGTGGTCTAAAGTCAAGGGTGCTAAGAAGTACGTCGTCTACGGAAACGCGTGCGGTAAATCAAACAAGATGAAGAAACTGGCAACTGTAACCGGAAGCAGCTACACCGCCAAGAAGATAATCAACAACAAAGGCAAGAAGGTCAAAGTCAAGAAGGGCACATACTACAAATTCATTATTGTAGCACTGGACGGCAACCGCAATGTCGTGTCCACCTCGAAGGTGATACACGCGGCTACGAAGGGCGGCAAGGTCGGAAACGACAAGTCTGTCTCGACGAAAGCGAAGAAGAATAAAGTGACCGTCAAAGTGAAGAAGACATTTGTCCTGAAGGCCAAGGCTGTGCCTGTCTCCAAGAAGATGAAAGTAAAAAAGCACAGGAGCATCGCCTTCGAGTCTTCGGATAAGACCATCGCGACCGTCAGCGCCAGGGGCGTCATCACAGGCAAACGCAAAGGCACCTGTTATGTGTACGCATACGCCCAGAATGGCGTGAGCAAGAAGATTACCGTGACGGTAAAATAGATACACAGTAAAGATCATCACCCTGGTTTCAAACTTGCTGAAATCAGGGTGATTCATGTATAATAACAACGTATGATGACGTTTTATATGGAGAGACAGACATGATGAAAAAGTTGGGTAAGTTTTCAGTGCTGACAATGATAGCGGCACTTTTTGTTTTTGCATTTGCCACAGTGGCTTTTGCCGAGGAGGCGGATGAAGAACAGCTCGTGCAGCCTGTAGAGGTAGAATCGCCTGACCTGCCAGTCGGCGGATGGGCGCCGGCGGAGCCGGTCTATGTGCCGACGGATCTGGTGGTGAACGGCAGCGGCAAATCGGGTAAGATTCAGAGCAGCAAAAACAGGATCAATGCCGATCCGAATTCTGTGTTCACGAAGGGAACTGCAAAAACAGGATACAATGCGCTGACTGCGGGACAGAAGCAACTATATAATGCAATCGATGCTGCCGCCACTGAATTCATGAATGCGGAGAAAGAC
>CACYBO010000226.1 GCA_902772685.1 uncultured Eubacteriales bacterium
AGTAGGCCGAGGCTGACCTCCCGCACGACCTTCCAACCGCGCTTATCGACGATCTCTTCGATCTGCGAGAGGTACTCGTCGAAGGATTCCCGGTTTTTCAGATCAAACTTTGGCAGGTCAATATGATATTCCGTGTTGAACAGATAGTCGAGGGTGGGATTGACTTCGATTTCGTCATCATAACGGCTGAGCGTATAAGGCGCGTTCAGTGACTTGAGCCCTAAGGAAACCGGCATCATGAGAAGCGGTGCTTTAAGCCAGGGAGAACTGTCACGGTTTTGCGCTCTCCAATAGATGAAGCCAAAGCAAAGATAGAGAATGTTGGTGCCCTGTTCTTCCTGGGCAAGCTTCGCCTTGGAGCGGAGGTTTTTCAGCGTCTTTTCCCGCTCTATGATCGTTCCTGCGGTTTTGATATCGCCCACCTGCACGTTGAGGTTGTAGGAAAGCGTCTCCATGAGCGCGATCACGGAGTAGGTTCGCAGGTCGGAGTCCTTACTGACCGGCTTCTGAAATGTCAGCGATTTATCTGAAAACGCGAGACGGTTAAAGAGGTCTGTTGCCTCCGGCTCGAGAATTCTGAGCGTTGCCCGCTTGGTTTCTCGATAATTGATCATCTTATTGCGCTTGCCGGTATCAAGCAATTCGCGTTTCCATTGTTCTATTTTGCGCTCCAGCCCGTCGACGGGAAGCGGCGTGGATTCCTGTGCTGATAATACGTCTTCTATAAACATCTCCTGAGGTATAGGTTCTGGTGCGTTTTTAGGTTCTGCATGTGCCAGATTGTTTTTCAAAGTTTCCAGAATGTGGACTATACGGAGGTACAGATCGGCGCGAATGTGAAAATCTCCTCGTTGGGTGGCGTGAGCATCTCGGTGATCGGTTAGATCAATTCCAGATCGAGGATCAACAGCAGTGTAATATTTAGGGGCGTGAGTCAGATCAGTCATAGCCATGTCAGAAGAATCCTGCTCGACAATCGGAGCCGGTTCAATGATTTGAGCTTTCGAGTTTTCCTTTTGTTCAGACGGAAGAGTATTCGTTGCGCTGGTTTCTGGCTTGATTTCTGTCTTAACATACTGACTGCTGTTTGCGCGGACAGACTCAATATACTCGTGGGCGTTCCATTTAAAACGGGCATAGGATATCAGCCAACCGATTCGCCCACGGGTAGTGCATGTTTCATATATGGTGGAACAGATCGGACATGAACAAGGTACATTTAATTCGCAGTTATTGTTTTTGGATGAAAATGGCACTTTAAGCTCTTGCTTACCGATCCATCCGCATTTGGGACAGAGTACAGATGCGTCTTTTGAACCGTTTGAGTATTCCATCAGTATCATGTCAGACATAAGAATCGTTCTCCCATCCCTTATGGGTTTCATTGTATTGTTATGCAGAGCAAGATCATTCTCCACTAAACATGATTAAGCCTTCTTTTGAACTACATAGAGCCATGTTGTTTCCCGAAGAGTATGCTACGATAAGCATGTATGAATTTTTAAGTATTCCTGATGAGTTTGCGCGACAGTTTATTACCCATTTGTCTTCCGTCACCACACGGAAAGGTTTACGGCGACTTACGTTCAGACAAAAATATTATAACAGAATTTGGCAAATAATGCAAATGAAATTGAATATATAGATATAAATTTCAGAAAGAAGAATGATTTGTAGTTGTACTGAACAAACATCGAAGGACCCTTTCACGGATGTGACTTTTTTTCCAATCCGTATCCAGACCTAATGCACGCTCTTTTATATTCTAAGAAATAGAGAGGTACCACTCATTACGTAAGAATTTACAGATACGATTAGTGCCAGTTGCTGGCACCTATATCTACAAAGAAATCGATTTAGTCAGCCGATATAAGGCAATCGTATAGTGTTCATTTCATCATAGAAACAACTTTATACTATCTTTCTCTTTATTGCGACAGGGAGATGAGCACAACAATCGGATACCGAGAGGGAAAGAAGGTGTCAGCTTCTGGCCTTCCATGTAATAAAAAAGGCTGGTATGATGAACTCGTTCCAAAGACATTCAAGCCGTATTCCAGTCCGAAGAGGTAGTTGCCAAAGAATCTTTCCCACCTGTCTTCAACTCCAATCGTTGTATTTGCCCGCCTTGAAGAAGAGAAAAGGGACGAAAACCGATTGCAAATTCTTTTAATGTGCAATTACCCTGCACATTTGGACGCTATCATCACAGCAAAGCTGAGGGGACGCGCGAGAAAAAACTACTCCTCACGGAGCATTTCATCGCTAATAGGAACCACTCATCCTATTCGGCTGCTACGATGCCTACAGCCCCGACTCAGGCAGCCTGCGTTCACCCAGCTAACCAGCAAAGGAGGTAAACATGATGACAACCCGCCACTACACCCTTGAGGAACTGCAAAAGCGCAAGGAACAAACAGCACACCGTATCGCCGCCTACGAGCAGCGCATG
>CACYBO010000227.1 GCA_902772685.1 uncultured Eubacteriales bacterium
GCGAAAAACTGCTGCGCTTTTTCAAGATCTGTCATATTCCAAAATATCCTTTCTCTTGTATGGTACAATTATAACACAAGGAGAGTTTAATATGAGCATCAACAAAAAAGGCTACGTTCAAGTTTATACAGGAAACGGCAAAGGCAAAACCACCGCGGCCCTGGGGCTCACCATGCGTGCGTCCGGCGCCGGCATGAAAACCGCATTCATACAGTTTATGAAAGCGCTCGGATACAGCGAGCAAAAGATCCTGCCCACCCTGCCTGGCGTGACCTGGAAGACACTGGGCAAGCCCTTCTTCATCGCGAAAGCGGGAAGCATCTCAGAAGAAGACCTGGCGAAATACGGCGGAGGATGCGTGGTCTTCGAAGAAGGCAATCCTCCGGAAGAGTATGTGAAGATGATCCATGAGGGGTTTCAGGAGGCGAAGGAGATGCTTCTGTCCGGTGACTACGATATGGTCGTTCTGGATGAAATCAACTGCGCTATGTTCTTCGGTCTGATCGGAACTGACGAAGTTCTCGACCTCATAAAGAACAAACCTGCCCGCACCGAACTGGTACTGACCGGCCGCTGCGCGCCGGAAGAGATCATCGAGGCTGCGGATCTGGTAACGGAGATGCGCGAAATCAAGCACTACTACACGCAGGGAGTCGAAGCGCGCCGCGGAGTGGAAAACTAGGATTTCCGGCGTTGCAGGGACATGAAGATGCCCAGAATGCAGAGACCCGTGAAGATATAGAAGCAGATGTGCATGGTGTGCATCAGTTCCGCCTGCGGGACTTCGTACAGAGATATGTTCCCGACGGTCGCGCTGACGATGATAGTGATGACTGCCATGCTCATTGTCTGGCCCGTCGTGCGCATGGTCGAGACGATGGAATTCGCCACGGCGAATTTACTCGGCGGAACGCATCCCATGATCACGTTGGTATTCGGAGATGAAAACAGCGCTATCCCTATACCGGCTGCTGCCAGCGCAGCGCAGACCGTCCACAGCGGCGTTGCGGCATGTGCAAAGGCAAAGAACAGCAGCGTAAGCGCGCAGACCGCCATACCTGAAGATGCAAGTTTATAGGCCGGGACCCTGTCAGACATCTTGCCCGTCCACGGTGAAAAGACTGCCATCAGAACCGGTTGCGCCATCATGATCAGTCCGGCTGTCTGCGATGTCAGCCCATGGCCGACCTGCAGATAGATGGACACCAGATACCCGAGCGCGAACGTTGCGCTGTAATTGAAGAGCGCTGTGATATTCGATAATGTGAACACCCTGTCCTGTGCGAAGATCCGCACGTCGATGACAGGGTTTCTTGATTTCAGTTCGATGCGGACAAACAGAATGCCCAGCAGGATTCCGCACACCAGAAACGCCCATCCGAACCGAGCGCTGTTGAGCGAAGTAAATCCGTAGATGATGCAGGCGATCATCATCATGTACACAATGTTGCCGCCCAAATCAAATCCCGGACCCGCCTTGTCCTGCTTATCCTTCCGCAGGGTAAACGCCATCCCAAGGAAAACGAACGCAACGACTGCACCAAAAATAAATATTGCCTTCCAGCTGAACATATTATTGAGAAATCCGCCAAGCGCCGGTCCCAATGCCAGTCCAACGTAAGCTCCGGACGTACAGATACCGATTGCTTTTCCCCGTTCCTTTCCCGGGAAGGTGCTGATCGCGATTGGCATATTGGTCGCGAAGATCATCGCTGCGCCGATTCCCTGCACCGCGCGGATGAACAGAATACTGGCAGCGGACCAGGCCCAGATGCCGAGCAGGGAAAATACGCCAAAAATACCCACCCCGAGGATGAGCGTGTCTCTTCTGCTTGTGTTGTCCGCGATCTTTCCGAAGGGAACAGCCATCGCGGCAACTGCAAGCATGTACGCGTTCGTGATCCAGCCGAGACTCGCCGCGCCCATATGAAAATAATTGCCCATTGTTGGTATCGCCAGATTCAGTGCACTTCCGGAAAAAGCTGTCGCAAAAGCAGTTCCCGTCGCCACTGCAAGGGCGATCTTCTGTTCTCTCGTCATACTGACATTATAGTTTCCCTGACACCGAACTTCCAGCACAAAAAAGGAGCACCTGCATCTGCCGCGGTGCTCCTGCAAGTTTGCTTGTGAAAATCAGAATAATGCCTCCTCCGTTTCCGGATCGAACAGGTGCATGGCTTCTGTCTGCAGTTTCAGCTTGAGGTGTGTCCCGGCGCTCATGCTCTCAATATCTATTCCCAGA
>CACYBO010000228.1 GCA_902772685.1 uncultured Eubacteriales bacterium
ATTCTCCCATTCAAAGGAAGCGGATGCAACGGGGACATGGTTTTCGTCAATCAGGACGGCCTTGATGCGGGTCGAGCCGAGCTCGATGCCGAGTGCGGTTTGAGACAGATTCATGATGTTCCTTCTTTCACTTCTGTATTATTGTTCTTTGGCCCGTCTTCAGTCTGCTGCACTTTTTTCTTGAAAGCCGCATTTTTCCGCATAAGAACGACGGATTGGAGAACGATAAAGAACGCAAGCATAGCACCGCTAGCCATATCCTGCCACCAAGAGGCGTTTAGAGGGCTCAATGCTATGATCTTCTGGATGGTCGCAAGAATCATAGCACCGAAGAAGGAACCAATCACATTGCCGACGCCGCCGGTCAAAAGGGTGCCTCCGATGATAGAGGCGGCAATAGCGTCCATCTCACCACGCATGGCAACGTTAGCATTGCCGGCAGGCTTGTGCATAAGAAAGACGAAGCCAGCAAGGCCTGAGAGAAGGCCGGAGATTACATAACTCCAGAACACTGAACGGCGGACGTTAATGCCGAGCATGAGCGCACTCTGACGGTTGCCGCCTATAGCATATATACTACGTCCAAAGCGGGTGTAACGGAGGATCAAAAACATTACAATCACAGTCGCTACTGCAACGATAGCGCCAATCTCAATCTTTGCTGGGATCAGATTGCCATTTTGGGCAACATAGCCAAGCCAGGAAATCTTTACTTTAAGTTTGGCAAATGCAAGGAATCCCTCATGTGTAGCTTTCACGGGGTTGACAGACAGGATGGTCGTAAGGCCTCTCGCGAGGAACATACCAGCCAGTGTAACAATGAAAGGCTGTATGTCGAGATAGGCGACAAGTAGTCCCTGCCAAATACCGAAAGCAAGACCGATTCCAAGAGCAAGGAGTAAAGTCATGCAAATAGCGAGACCCGTGCTCTCGACCTGAGTTTTATTCAGGAAAATCGCGCATGCCATAACCGTCAACCCGATAACACCACCAACCGAGATATTGATTCCAGCCCCGATCATGACTACAGTAAGCGCACATGCGATGATGATTAATGCCGCGTTATCATTCAGCAGGTCAAAGAACATCTGCGGCTTTGTGAAGCCGCCACCCAGAAGAAGAATTGCTCCAATGTACATGACAAGGAAGATGCCGATGGAGATGAACAACAAGGTCTGAGTATCAGTCAGAGGTTCACGCAGTCGGGGCGTACGAACTTTTTCATTTGAGTTCATTCAGGCCACCCCCTTTTTCGCTGTCGAACTGTTTTTCATGCTTCGGAAGAGCTTCGCCACAGCGTCCTTGATAACCGGAGAACCAGCTACCACAATGATGATTATAACAATGGCCTTATAAGCTTTAACGTTGACGGGTGCCACATTCATGGCATAGAGTGTGGTAGTAAGCATCTGTATGATATAGGCGCCGAGAATACTTCCCGACATCTTATATTTGCCGCCGCCGAGATTGTTGCCGCCGATGGCGACCGCGAGAATAGCGTCCATCTCAATATCCGCTAACAGTGTCTTGTGGTTAAGCTGGCCTAAGCGGCTGACACCAATTACGGCTGCAACTGCAACGCAAACACCGAGCAGTGCGAATGAAAGCAATTTGATGTGCATGGGGTTAATGCCGTTAAGCCGGGCTGCAGCCTGGTTAATACCAACAGACTGGGTATAAAGACGCAGAGACGAAAATTTAAAAATCAGGAACAGAAAGAGACCAACCAATATCACAGCGAATATTGGCGTTGGAATCGGAACACCTGGAATCGTTTTACCGAAGGAACTGATGATCGGGCTGTCAAGTTGCGGAGTCGCATCCCCATTAATCCAATAAGCGATTGAACGTCCGCAGGAGTAAAGGATCAGTGTGGCAATCATCGGCTGAATGTTGAATACAGCAACTAGGGTACCGTTAAAGAGCTTGAAGAGGATCGTGACTAGAATGCTTGCAATCAGCGCCACGAACACGCTTGTTCCGGTAATCGCGCCCATGCTCTGCAGGACCTTTACAAAAATAGCACCGGAAATTGCGGCAACCGCCCCGACCGAAATATCCTGTCCACCAGTAGCTGCAGTCACCAAAGTCATGCCCATAGCGATGATTGCAAGCTCGCTTGCCGAATCAATAACCGATATGAGGTTACCGGTCAGAACAGTGTTACCTGCATTGTTGGTACGCATTCCAATTGAGAAGAAGCTTGGATCTCGAATAAGATTAAAAATAATCAAAATGGCTAAGGCTACCAGAGGAATCACCAGCTGTCCGAGAGATGCGGCAATTTTCTTTTTTCTGTTCATTGCTGCGTACCTCCTGCAATGGTTTTCATGACCTGAGCTTCGGTCAGATTTTCCCCAGTCAGTTCGCCCACGATCTTGCGGTCACGCATCACGATCAGGCGCGAGCAAGTGCGCAGCATCTCTTCTATCTCGGAAGAGATGAATGTAATGCTCATACCCTCGTCAGCCAGCTTCAAGACAAGCTTTTGGATTTCGAGCTTCGTTCCGACGTCGATGCCGCGGGTAGGCTCATCCAGAATCAGATACTGCGGATGCGTCAGCAGCCAGCGAGCCAGAATCACCTTCTGCTGATTGCCACCGGAGAGTGATTTAATTGGGGTTTCTTTCGATGCGGTTTTAATCTGCAGCGCCTCAATGTATTCGTCCGCAAAAGCTTCTGCCTTGGCTTTGGAGATGGGATGATTCATTCCCTGGATCACCTGAAGTGCCAAAATAATGTTGTCGCGGACTGAAAGGTCGGCAATAATCCCATCACGCTTACGATCCTCCGGCAGATAACCGATACCGTTTATCATCGCGTCATGCGGCTTTGAAATGTGGACGTCTTTTCCATCAACCTGAACCTTACCGCCTGTCACGTGATCCGCGCCAAAAATAGCACGCACGCTTTCTGAACGTCCGGAGCCCAGCAAGCCTGTAAAACCGTTGACCTCGCCCCTATGGATTTGAAAGTCAAAAGGCCTACATTCAGAACTTGAAAGCTGTTCCGCTTCGTAAACACACTCTCCACTTGAGCCGGTCTTCTGGCCAATTTGCTCCAGTTCCGCGAGGTCATCCAGACTTTTGCCCATCATCTCGGCAACAAGCTGTACCTGTGGAAGGTCTTCCACCTTGAACTCTCCTACAAGTTGGCCGTTACGCAGAACCGTAATTCTGTCGCTGACCTCATAAACCTGCTCAAGGAAGTGGGTAACAAAGATGATCCCGACGCCTCGGCTCTTCAGGTCCCGCATCAGCCCGAAAAGCATAGCAACTTCCTTGTCGTCCAGTGAAGAGGTCGGTTCGTCCAGAATAAGCACTTTGCATTTCATATCCACCGCACGCGCAATGGCAACCATCTGCTGGACTGCAAGTGAACAGCGTGACAATTCCTGATTCGGTCGGGCCGGAATGCCGAGATTGTCCAGAATCTCAGCCGCACGACGTTCGTACTCTTTCCAATGTACGAGTTTATCGGATGTACGGCCGATAAACATGTTCTCCGCAACGGTCAGATTCGGACAGAGCGTAATCTCCTGGTACACGGTGCTTATCCCTATGCTTTGAGCATCCTGCGGCGAGTGAATGCTAACCGCGCCGTCATGGCCATCCAGATAGATTTCCCCCTCATCCATGGGATAAACGCCCGTTAGAACTTTAATCAGCGTGGATTTTCCAGCACCGTTTTCGCCCATGAGCGCATGAATCTCACCTTTTCGTAGTGTAAAATCTACTTCATTCAGGGCTCTGACACCCGGAAAGGATTTGCTGATTCCACGCATGGTCAACACAATTCCGTCTTCCATCCGTTCATCTCCTTATTCGTCATTATGATAAGAAGGCGCGGTGTGGATCGCGGATTACTCCACTTCCACACCGCGCTGTGCGTTATAAATAATAATATCTTTTTTTAAGAATCACTCACCAAGGCCGTAGGTGTCAATGTCGGCACGGCAAATGGTATAAGCATCAAAGCCCACCTCATCAGAGATGATC
>CACYBO010000229.1 GCA_902772685.1 uncultured Eubacteriales bacterium
GGTAGTCTTTTTGCACAAAATACTGCTGTTTCTCTACCGTCCATTTTCCTTGCGCCGAATGTGCCCTTATGGCACAATATATACAGAAAAAGATGAAGAGGTACTGCATCATGATTGGTTATCTTTATTCCGTGATCCGCAAAGTGATGCACTCTGATTCCGCCCGTCTGTGAGCCTGTATGCTCCTGCGGGATTTTTATTTTATATCAATCGAAAAACAGTCGATATAATTCAAATCATGCGGTTTTGAAGTCTCTACCCGGCAGCCGAAGAAATGCCGGACTATCGGCGGACATATCTTCCACGGATATGCAGCTGTATTTACGGAGACTTTCACAAGTCTCCTTTCTTTGTTATCAGCCGTCAGATGACGGTATAAAATATGTGTCCGATTATTAGACCATATATGGAGGAAAAAATGAAAAAATTCTTCGCGATCATTATGATCCTCGTCCTCAGCCTTTCCCTGGTTGCCTGCGGAAAGAAAGAGGAGGAGACCCCCGAACCCGCCAAATTCAAGGTCGGATTCATCTTCCTGCACGATGAGAACTCCACCTACGACCTCAACTTCATCAACGCCGCGAAAGCTGCCTGTGAAGAGCTCGACGTAGATTACGTTCTCCGCACAAACGTCCCCGAGACCGAGAAGTGCTATGAGACAGCCGCTGAGCTGGCTGACTCCGGTTGCTCCGTCGTCTTCGCCGACAGCTTCGGTCATGAGGACTTCATGATCTCCGCTGCCAAGGAGTTCCCCGACGTATGGTTCTGCCATGCAACAGGCACCAAGGCTCACACAGAGAATCTTCCCAACTATTTCAATGCTTTCGCTTCCATCTATGAAGGAAGATACCTCGCAGGCATTGCTGCCGGTATGAAGCTCAACGAGATGATCGAAGCCGGCGAGTTCACCGCAGAAGAAGCCAAGATCGGCTATATCGGAGCCTTCACCTATGCAGAAGTTATCTCCGGTTACACCTCCTTCTTCCTCGGCGCACGCTCCGTCTGCCCCACCGCCACAATGGAAGTGACCTTCACAGGTTCCTGGTACGATGAGACCGCTGAGAAGGAAGGCGCCAACACCCTTATGGACCGCAACTGCAAGCTCATCAGCCAGCACGCTGACTCCATGGGCGCCCCCACCGCATGCGAGAACCGCGGAGTACCTGATGTTTCCTACAACGGAAGCACTGTAGCCTCCTGCCCCAACACTTTCATCGTTTCTTCCCGCATCGACTGGACTCCTTACTTCAAGGAAGCCATCCAGGCCAAGATGAACGGCAAGTCCCTGCCCACCGATTACACCGGCACAATCGCGACCGGCTCCGTCGTCCTCACCGAGGTCAATGACAAGGTCGCCGCGGCAGGCACCAATGAAGCAATCGAGACCGCCAGAAAGGCTCTGCAGGCCGGCACTCTCCATGTGTTCGACACCACCACCTTCACGGTCGACGGAAAAGTTCTTGACTCCTACCTCGCGGATGTTGACACTGATCCTGCCTACACCCCCGACACTGAGGTCATTGAGAACGGTTACTTCAACGAGTCCGCGAAGCGCTCTGCTCCTTACTTCGATCTTCAGATCGACGGCATCACGCTTCTCGACACAGCATTCTAATCATCTGAGTTATCCGGGAAGCCTCCGCATGGGGGCTTCCCGTACTCATTGCCGGTTACCGGAGCCCGGAAGCTATGCTTCCGAGTTGCTGTAATCAGCAATGTTCTTTTTTCTTTATCGGAGGATCAACGTGTCAGACAAATCAATTGCCGTAAAGATGAGGGATGTCTCCAAGTCGTTCGGACCGGTAATGGCCAATGACAAGGTATGGCTGGATATCTACAGAGGAGAGATACTTGCACTGCTCGGAGAGAACGGCAGCGGCAAGACGACTCTTATGAACATCCTGTCCGGCATCTATACTCCTGACGAGGGACACATCTACATCAACGACGAGGAAGTAACGATCCGCTCACCCAGAGAGGCATTCGAGTACGGTATAGGAATGATCCACCAGCACTACAAGCTCGTGGAAGTCCTCACCGCGGCCGAGAACATCATACTGGGAGTCAA
>CACYBO010000230.1 GCA_902772685.1 uncultured Eubacteriales bacterium
ATTGACTAGAACATCTTCGGGGTCGTGTTCTGTATCCGCTTCAAAATTCTGGATCACGCTGATCAGCTGATCACGGACTGCGAGCAGCTCTTCATATGACTTGTCCTTGTTTGACTCAACAAATGCTTCCGGGGTGATTTTCATATTCGTATATCTCCTTTCTTGTATCATTCTTCTTGTTTCGCTTTTGCTGCGCAATGCATTTTGATAATGGTATAGTAGCACTCTGCCTGCTATTTGTTTAATGCAAACGAGGCGGGGGATAATGCGCAAACAGCATAAACAAAAAATTCATTTAATGGATACTTCTCATTCACGGGAGGATGTGATATAATCAATTGCAGTTAGTTAGTAATAACTAACTGCAGAAGTGAAAGGATGCAAGAGATGAATCTGGAACTCAAAAGTATCAGGAAATCATATGGCGAAGGCGACTACAAGCAGGAGGTGCTCAGGGGAATTTCCTTTGAACTGGAACACGGAGAAATCTGCGTTCTGTTGGGACCCTCAGGATCCGGCAAGTCCACATTGCTCAACATTATAGGCGGCATAGATACAGTGGACAGCGGCAGTGTCGCAATAGGGGATCATACGATTGAGCGTATGACGGAGAAGGACCTCTCGAAGTATAGGAGGGATCATCTGGGATTTGTCTTTCAGTCCTACAATCTAATACCGAATCTGACAGTCAAAGAGAACATCGAAGTAGGGGCGTATCTAAGTGATGATCCGCTGCCCATGGAGGAACTCATTAAAACCCTTGGCCTCTGGGATCACAAGGATAAGACACCGAACCAGATTTCAGGAGGTCAGCAGCAGCGGACGGCAATTGGCAGGGCCATCGTTAAGAACCCGGATGTTCTTCTGTGTGATGAGCCGACGGGTGCATTGGATTACAACACATCCAAGGAGATTCTTCATCTCATAGAAAAGGTCAACCACAAGTACGGAAGTACGGTCGTGCTTGTAACTCACAACGATGCCCTCAAGCAGATGGCCGACCGTGTGATTGTGCTGAAGGACGGACAGGTCAGAGAGAATTACCGCAATGAGATCAAAACTCCGGCGGCTGAGCTGGAGTGGTAGCATAGACAAATGACATTCAACAGGAACCGCAGAAAAAATCCGCTGATGAAGAGAATCCCCAGAGAACTCAGGGCCGATTTGGGGAAGTATGTTGTGCTGTTCCTTTTTCTATCGCTGACGATAGGTTTCGTGTCTGGATTTCTTGTTGCCGACGGGAGCATGATCAAAACCTATGATGAAAGCTTTTCCAAATACAACATTGAAAACGGCCATTTCATTACTTCTCTTAAACTCACGGAAAAGGCGATTGAGAATATCGAGGACGAGGATGTGAAGCTCTGTGAACTGTTCTTCAAGGACAAGAAGACGGCCGATGACAAAACGATTCGCATCTATAAGATCCGTGAGGAGATGAACCTTGCTGATGTGATGGAAGGACGGCTCCCGGAAACGGAAGGGGAAATTGTTGTTGATCGGCTTTTTGCCGAGAACAACAACATTCAGATCAACGATCCAATGGAGATTGACGGCAGCCTGTTCAAGGTCGTCGGGACTGTGGCACTGTCGGATTACAGCGCTCTGTTCAAAAACAATTCAGATATGATGTTCGACGCCTCGAATTTCAGCGTAGCTCTCGTGACAGAGGAACAATTCAAGGCTCTGGACAATTCAGGTCTGCAGTACTGCTATGCCTGGAGAAACAACAATCAGGAACTGACCGAAAATGAACAGCGGACAAAGGCAGAGGACCTGATGAACGTGGTCTATGAGAATGCGCTTCTGGGAGCGGACGTTTCATTTGGCGCAGTAATCTGGAACAGCCTCATGGCAGATTTTCCAGGCAGTGACTATGAGGAAATCGATGTGACATCCGGCGAAAAGCCTCTGCAGGATTTCATCTCGCGCCAGGATAACCAGGCCATTCAGTTTACCGGAGAGGACATGGGCAGTGACCGGGTCATGTTCCAGTGGCTCCTTTATATCATCGTAGCGGTTCTTGCCTTTGCATTTGCAATTACGACCAGAAACACCATTGAGAAAGAAGCGAAGACGATAGGAACGCTTCGGGCGACCGGTTTCACGAGGCGGGAGCTCCTTGTTCATTACATCACCCTCCCTGTGATTATCACGCTGGCAGCAGCTTTGGTCGGGAACATTCTGGGATACACTGTGTTCAAGCAGCCCATGGCGAACATGTACTATCACTCCTACTCGCTGCCGACTTATACGACAATCTGGAGCGCAGACGCGTTTTTCAAAACAACACTGGTTCCATGCCTGCTGGTTATCGCTGTTGAGGTGCTGGTCGTCGGAAGGTCCCTGTCGCTCTCACCTCTGCAGTTCCTGCGCCGGGATCTGAAGCGGCATAAGCAAAGCAGGGCTGTCAGACTGCCGGACATCAGTTTCAAAAAACGATTTTTGCTGCGCGTTCTTCTCCAGAACCGCTCTACTTATGCGCTGCTTTTTGCGGGCATCTTTTTCGCCAGTTTCATCTTTCTCTTCGGATCGCTGTTCTCACCGCTTTTGCAGAACTTCAAAACCAATGTGCAGGAATCGAAGATCTGTGAGTATCAGTATATCCTGAAGGACCAGGTGGAAACGGCCGATCCGGATGCTGAGAAATACGCGGTCTATACGCTGGAGAACGAGCAGGGTGAAAAAATCACTGTCTACGGCATCCAGGAAGATTCAAAGTATGTTGATATGAAGAAAATCAGGGAAGCCTCCGGCAGCAGTGTCATTGTCTCTGATGGGTACATCGATAAATACGGTCTCAAAGCAGGCGATAAGATCGAACTGAAAGAAGAGTTCAACAGTGACCGTTACACGTTCAGAATAGAGGGGGAGTACTACTACCCGGCAACTCTCTGCATCTTCATGAGTCTGGATAGGTTCAATGAGATTTTCGACATGGAAGCCGATTACTTCAGCGGCTATTTCAGCAACGAGAAACTTGGAGATATCGAGGAGTCGGATATCGCAACAGTAATCACAGAAAAAGATCTTACCGTTATGGCAAATCAGTTAGAAGACTCGATGGGAATGGTGTTCACCATGTTTCTGGGATTTTCAGTTGTAATCTTCCTTCTCATGATTTATCTGCTAGCCAGGCTCATCACAGAACGCAACACTTACGCTATCTCCATGCTTAAAATTCTAGGCTACACAAACCGCGAAGCAGGGGCACTATACAACAATGCCACCCTTGTTATGACCATTATTTCATTTATTCTCTCCGGCATTCTGGGCATAGCGGGCATCAAGATCATTTATTACATCATGATGAAAGCGTTTGCCGGTTGGCTCACGTTCTATGTAGCGCCGTGGGGCGTACCGTTCCTTGTTGCGACAGGCGTGTTCTGCTACTTCCTCGTCAATCTGGGGCTCATGCGCAGGATCCGCAACATTCCGATGGCTGACGCGCTGAAGGATGTGGAATAAGTAGCGCTCACTTCACCGTCACCTTCACCTTCTTAAACACGCCGTTCAGCGCGAAGACGTAGACGTAACAGGTGCCTTTAGTCTCAACAGAAGTTTGCCATTATATCCTTCTTCTGCGTAAAGTCCATATGCCCCTGTTCGTAATGCTGTTATTGAAAACTTCTTCGGATCTCTAAAAAAAGAAGAACTCTACCGGCGTCGTTACCGTTCCGAACGTGAGCTCAAGG
>CACYBO010000231.1 GCA_902772685.1 uncultured Eubacteriales bacterium
AATAACATCTGTTGCGTCGACGATCGTGCAGCCTTCTGCTTTGAACAGCTCTCTCCACTGATCAAAAATCAGTGCGCTCGGACGATAGGAACCGAGTTCAAGCCCAATCGTCATACCCGGCTTGATCCACCCTTCCTCCTTGAGGTTTTTGATGACGATTTCTTTATATCCTTCATCCTCAGTCGTGTAGATATAGGACTTGCCGTACATATCAGCAGGAATGTCATAAATCAGTCTTGTATCAGTGGAGATGCTCGTAAGTTTCAGAGCGCCCTCCTCGTCAGGCAGATCAAAATGAATGAATCTGTCGTAATCGACGTGGATGGCTGTTCCTGCACCCATGGAGTCATACCACAGTTCCGGGGAGTTGACTCTGTGCCATACTACATTGTAGCCGCTAATGTAGAACATGCTTTCCGGAGCTGTTGCATACAGGAAATCGATGCCTTCCCGATCCATGATCTCACGGATTTTCGTCAATCTGTTTTTGTATTCCTCAATTGGAAACGCAACACTCATTTCACCGGCGCAGTTCTCTACGCCTGGTATATATTCAAATTTTCTTTCGCTCATTTTATTCTCCTTCCTGTAATGGTTCTGTGATGAGCTTACTCTGCTTCATATGCACCGCCGCCATCAGGGTCGATGATCTGGAGTTTCCAAGGTGTTGTGCCTAGAATCTTCGCCTCATCACGGGCGAACATCAGTGTATCTACAACGCCGAACCCGCATTCGAAATTCACGACCATTCCTTCTTCGAATCTGGCATCCTTCATATCGACAAATGAATCGTATACGAAGTTGCCGCACCAATCCGGCGGGAATCCGATGCCGATTTCATATCCTCCAAGCCAGTACTGCTCTCCCCAGAATCCATTCTTCTTCATGAAGTCCCGGATCTGATCCCAGAAGTCGTTGATATACATATTCGTTTCAATGATCTCTGCAACTTTATGCATGACCATGTCACCGCGTTTGCAGTCTTCCACAAGACTTCTTTCAGGTGTTCCGAAAGAATAGTTTCTGGCCTGATTGGAATGGTATCTGTTGTATACTCCGCACAGATCAACCCTGATCGGGTCGCCGCGCATGAGTTTTTTTCTTCCGGCCGGCGAGTGAACCCACCACGCCTTTCCTTTTCCGAATCCGACCTGATCCACAATTGCCATGCTTTCCCCGCCTGCTTCGTACATTGCGTCCGTATAAACGGATACGAATTCTCTCTCCGTCATGCCTTCATATGTTTCGTCCATAATCGCCTGATGACCAATATCGGCAAGTACAGTCGCTTTTTCAATGTAGTTGAGTTCCAGCGGTGATTTCCTTCCTCTCAGTTCCAGCAAGATGTCTGTTCCATCGACAACTTCTTTCGCGCCGGCGCTGACAAAACCGTCGGCGAGCATTTTTCCTGTTCGCCAGTTTGGTCTGGGACTTCCCATCTCCATTGCGACAGTCGTGTTGTTCAGCCACCCTTCTTCTTTGAGACCTTTGACGATCAATTCCAGCGGAAGCTGACCTTCCTTCACGGAATCGATCTTTTTGCCGAACATATAGACGTCTCCCGGAACATCGGCTATGATTCTCACATCTCTGCTGCAGGTCGCTCCCATAATGGTCTGCGCCTCGTCGGGAATCGAAAAGTGAATGTAATCATCATGGTCAACATGGATAGCGATGCCCATGGCTTTGGTGCTGTCCCAGATCGGTGAGGAACTGAGCGCATACCAGTTCAGCCTGAGCCCGCTGATATAATACATACTCTCCGGAGCAGTCAGATAAAGAACATCGATGCCCTTCTCCTGCATCTTCTTTCTCGTTTTGTTCAGTCTGTTTCTGAATTCATACAGAGGAAACGGCAGTTCAATATCTTCCGATATAACGTCCAGATCCTCCATGATTTCAATTTTTGTATCCGACATAATCATTCTCCTGTTTTTTGCTGCACACTCATCAGGCCATCATAAATCCTGTGATCAGGAATCCGATTGCAGCGGCTGCGCCGCCGATCAGTCCGTATGGCACCTGTGAGAAAGCGTGTTCAATATTGTTGATCTTCGCGCACATGGAAGCATAAACAGTGTAGTCGCAGTAGAAGCAGATATGTGCTCCAAATGCTTCACCGGAAAGAATCGCTGCGATAACAATTATTGGATTTGCGCCGATTGCTACACACATCGGAACAGCGATTGCCGCATATACTACCGTGACGCCCCAGGTGCTTCCTGAAGTGAATGTCAGCAGGCAGCAAGCGATAAATGTGATTACAGGAAATGCAGAAGCGCTGAGATACGGTCCGCAAGTCTCGATAACATACTGCGGCAGTTCCATATCGGTTACGATGAACTTGAACATGTAGACGAAGAAACAGATGACGTACATTTCAACATTGTTTCTTACGCCCTGCATGCAGGTTTCCATCAGCGTCTTCCAGTTCGCTTTCTTAGTGACCAGCATAAGAATCGGCAGTGTCAGCATTGTTACCAGGAATCCGACGAATACTTCTGTTTTGATTGTGATAACGGTAATTTCAACCAGTCCGAAGATGAGTATTCCCAACCCAAGTTTGTCTACTTTACCGTCTTTTTCAACCTGCATCGGCGGATTCAGTTTTGCGGTTTCTTCTGAATAGAGAATGCCCTCATTTTGTGCTAATTCATAAGCCTTCTTCATCGGGCCGATCTTAGGAATTACGCCCATTGTGAAGAGGAAGCATACGATAAGAGCCGCAATTGCGTAGAAGTTAAACGGAATCGTCTTGACATAGATATCGAATCCGCTCCCAAGATACTTCAGCTCATCAAATTCACCGAACACGCCCTGGAAGAATACCGCCCATCCTGTGATCGGAATCAAGGAAGTGATCGTCGTGCTGGTGGAGTCGATAAAGTAAGCCAGCGATACTCTAGGTATTTTCTGCTCATCGTAGAGCGGGCTGAGCTGACCAAGTACCGCCGACCGCAGCATATCTTCTACGAACAGAATCAGTGCCAGAAGCCATGACCACAGATAAAGAGACCTTTCGGAATTGACCTTGTTCTGAGCCAGAGTCTTCAGTGCTTCCGGTCCGCCGCTCAATGCGAACATGGCGACTACCGGTCCAATCATAGCCATCAGCCCGAGGATCCATACCGTTCCTTCATCGCACCCTGTAACATACATGTAATCTACAAAAGTGCTGATGCAGCCTGTCCCTCCTATGATGATACAGCCTACAAGACATCCCACGATGAGTGATGATGTCGTTTTACGCGTCCAGATTGCTATTCCGAGCAGGAATATTACCGGGACAACGCCCAAAAATCCGTATTCCATTCTTTCCTCCTTTCAAGTGAAAATGTATTGTTAAATGATTTCGCCATCCATAACTGTCATTACCACAGGTATGTCATGGATTTCATATTGATTGACCCGGAAGATGTCTTTACCCAGGACCGTAAGGTCAGCGTACATACCCGGTCTGATCTGCCCGAGTTTTGACTCCATTCTCAGCGCGTACGCAGGACCCGCTGTATGGCCCCTGATCATATCCTCCAGTGAGAGTTTTTCGCTCTCGGGTTTCAGAACCGGAGCGTCCGGCTGCCCGAACATCTGCCTGGTCACTCCCATCTCGATGGACCTTAGCGTTTCGATTCCATACTCATCACCCGGAAAATCGCTTCCGAAACTGAGTATTGCCCCGCCGTCAGCGATGCTCTTCATCAGAAATGTTCTGTCAGCCCTGTCACCCACAACTGTTCTCGGGTCCTCATCTCCATAGAACCAGGTTGCAGTCGAATTCGCGATAATGTTGTATTGGCCGAACAGCTTCAGGTCTTCCTCCGCAACGTATTGGGTGTGGGCGTTTGTGATTCTCGTATCTTCATAGCCGGCCTCTCTGACTGCAATAGCGGCCATCAGGTTTTCATGATTCGCCCGGTCTCCGATTCCGTGAAGATGGATATCAAATCCGTTTTTTGCCGCCTCAACGCACAGGTCTCTGTACTCCTGTCCGTAAAACAGCGGTTGAATCACCTCATCGTCACCGATAAACGGTTCTATCATTGAGGCGCTTCTGCTTTCAATGGTCCCGTCATTGACGACTTTAAATGTCCTGACTCGAACCATATCAGAGTCATATTTCCGGCGCAGTGCATTCAGGTGCTCATACCAACCGTTCAGATGGGATCGTTCTGTAATCTGGTTGCTCCCGAATATTCTCTGTTTCAGTGAGCCTTCAGCTATGCACCTGTCCAGGAGTTTACGCCCCTTCTCCTCCAGATAGCAGATGATTCCGCAATCCCCGATTGTCGTAATGCCGCACCTGCTGAAGTGATCCAGGATGTCTTTGAGTTTCTCATAGGCTTCTTGTTCCACAAAAGGATCTATTGCCGTAATCACCTCAGTCAAAGGACCGCTCTCCAGTATGTGGCCTGTCGCATCACCGGATTCATCCCTTCTATAGAACTGAAAACCGGGAACAGGGTCCGGATGATCCCTATCGACTCCGGTAATTTCCAGCGCTTTTGAATTGACCCAGCCATCGTGTCCCCCGCACCCCATAAGCAAAATTGGTCTGTCGGGACAGATGGCATCCAGTTTTTCTTTGCGGGGACCTGTCATGCCGAATATCGTCTCATTGTGTCCTGCCCCAAAGAAACTGGTCTTCTCAGGATGTGCAGTCACATAGTCTCTGACGTTATCCAGAACATCCTCTTCTGTCATTTCAAAAGTGTTGACGATCTGTGACTGCTGAAATGCCGAAGTGAAAGGATGCGCGTGTGCATCAAAAAAACCGGGAAGAATCATCCCCCCGTTTAAGTCGTTCTTTTCACCGCAAAACCCATTAAACTCAGAAAAATCCGAAGAATAACCAACACCGATGATCACGTTGCCATCAGTCACGACGTAATTTGCGGTATTTAATCCGTCCCCGGTGTACACAGAGGCGTTATAGAACAGTCTCTTCATCTTGCATTATTCCTCCGCCAATTTAATTGTATGTGCTTTACCCGATATTTTTTCGCTCAAAGGCCCTACAATTTTGTCAGGATTATAATTAATTTGCTCTACGTTCCTAACAAATGAGTTATCAATAGAAACATAACCGGAATCGTCAGGATGCACACAAGCATCATCATGACTGTTCCCTGAGAAGCAACCTGGGAATTTCTGCCGAGCTTTGTCACCAGCACTCCTGTTGAGATTGCCGGCGGAAGCGCTGACATCAGAATCACCACACTTTTCACCAGCGGATCCATAGGAATCCAAATGACAGCTGCGAATGTGGCTGCCGGCCAAACGAAATTCTTAAACGCACATGTCAGCATGAGATCTCTGTTGTGAACGATAGTCCTGAAATCGCTGCCGCACATGCTGATTCCAAGTGAAATCATAGCAAGCGGTATGGTAATATCACCGATCTGCTCCAGCGGCGTCATGATGATCCTAGGCAGTTCTTTATGAATGCACAGGAATACAAAACCCGCGACTGACGCTATGATGCACGGATTGATGATTGGAAGTATCTTTTCTCTTAACGAGCCTGAACTTTCAAAACCGTAGTTGATCAGAACGATACCATAAGAGTACAGGAAACAGTTGAAAACGATATTCCCCACTGCCATGAAATATAAACCGCGGTCGCCAAACGCCGCCTGCATCAGAGGAAAACCCATGAACGAGGCATTGATGGTCGCCATCAGAGCCATATACACTCCCGCATCCCTGTTCCTTTTGATTCCGGATACTCCTGCAAGCAAGTGCGCAAGCACAGTTCCGGCAGCAAAAAACAGAACTGTGGCTGCCAGCATCTGAAATGTGGCAGTCACAGTATCTTTCGTCATATCCTGTTGTACAATTGCATCGAAAATGAGACATGGACTTCCTACAAGGATCACAAGACGAGCAATCACTGTATTGTATTCTTTCGTAAATACACCTGTCTTACAGAGTACAAAGCCCAGGCCGATCATCATGTATATGATGATTATTCTTTCGATTACAGCCATATCAGTACATTTCTTCCGCGTATTCCCAAGCGGCTCTTGTTTCAGGAACAACACACAGCTCGTATGATGTTCTTGACGGAAATTCAACAGAATCCTCCAGGAAAATAATCGGATCGATCACACCAAATCCCGTCTCGAAGTTTACAGTCATTCCAGGCTCAAATATCTTATCGCCCATATCCAGGAAAGCATCATATACAAACTCACCGCACCAGTCAGGCGGAAATGCGATGCCCATCTCATATCCGCCCATAAAGGCCTGATCGTCCCAAAGACCCAGATCTTCATATACACGCACCATTTCCTTGAAGAAATCGCGCACCATCATGCCGGGTTTGATGAGTTTTCTCACTTCCTCCATGATCACGGCGTTGCTGTTTCTGTATTCTTCAGCGTATTCTTCGGTCGGTTCTCCGATGTGATAAAACCTTCCTACATTGGCATGATATCTGTTGTAAACGCCCGACAGGTCTACTGCCACAGGCTCTCCGGGCATCATCACTCTTCTGCTGGCAGGCGGATGTCCCATCCAGACTTTTCCGATGCCGCTTCTTACCATCTGAACGATTCCCATCGCTTCTCCGCCGGCATCCATTGCAGCCTTTGTATGTATTCCGACGACCTGAAGTTCTGTCATACCTCCATGAATTTCTGAAGCTATAGCCCTATGAGCGATATCTGCAATGGCAGCTGCCCGCCTGATGTAGTTCAGTTCCATTGGTGACTTGATATTTCTGACAGATGCCACGATATCGGTTCCGTCTGATACCGTACACCCTTCAGCAAGGAATTTCTCCTGAAGAGCCATGAACACCCTGGCAGGAGGCCTGTAACAGCCCAGTTCAAGGCCCACCCTGCAATTGAGCCACTTCCTGTTTCTGAGATCCTTGACAATCAGATCAAGAACATCCTGTCCCGGGCCCGGTCCTTCAAATGTCCTGCCGTTTATAACTGTATTGTCAGTTTCTGCTTTAATAAACACTTCGTCCGCAAAAGCATGTGACTCCGTCAGTCTGAACTCATCAGCCATCTGAAATAGGAGTACATCTTCTGAATCCACATGAACAGCTACGCCCGGACCCTTGTTTACATCCCATAAACTCGAGCTGTTCGCTGCATACCATACCATATTCAGCCCTGTGACATAATACATGCTTTCAGGCGATGTCAGGTAGAGCATATCGATTCCGGATTCATACATTTTCTTACGAATTTTATTGACTCTGTTCCTGTATTCCATCGGCGGAAACGGCAGTGTCACGCCTTCAGAAATAATATCCAGCTCCGGCTGTATGCCGAAATCTCTGTTTGCCATCACATTACCTCCTGTTGTATTTTTCTGTTCTGGTTGTTCAATTGTATAGTATCAATTCCCCGCCTTTCATTCAGCACACTTTTTCGCTTATTCTTCTCACAATTTTGCTGAAAGCCGAAATTGACCCGTTCGGTCAGCCGATATATAATTCTGTTACCGGCACTTCACGAAGAGGTTTGATATGGCAACAGACAGAAACAAAATCATATCACTGAACAAAGTCAGCATCGGCGACCCCATACTTCACTGGCATGATGAACTGGAACTGCTCGTTGTGACAGATGGTTCTCTGGAACTGAAGGTGGGCTACGAAATCCTTCATCTCAGTCAGGGGGATATCATGCTGATCAACTGCGATGAAATACACAGCACCCGCAATCTGAACGGCCCTGCACATACAATCAGTGTCTTCATCGACTGTAATGTCTGTTATGACAGATTCCCTGACCTGTATGAGATTATTGCGCTGTGGCCATATAAACACGCCTTTGAGCAGCTGAATTCCCATCGCGGACTGATTATAAGAAAGCTCTATGAAATCGCCCTCTCACTGAAACACGAAAATGACAACGCCAAATTTTTGGCGTGCTTTGATGCTCTGATCAAAAGTTTTATCTATTGTTACCGAATCGATCTTCTGACTGTCAATGAGCTGGATTCGGATGTTGACAGCAACAAGATGGATGTAATCTACAGGACGATAAAGTACATCTATTCCAATTTTGATCACAAAGTCAATCTTCAGGAAATCTCAGAGCAGGAGTACATGAATCTGTTTCACCTGTCTCACAGTTTCAAGGAAATCACAGGCTATTCTTTCAGAGACTGGCTGAACTTTGTCCGTGCGGAACACGCGGAAAAAATGCTTTTGCAAACCTCCTACCCTCTGTCTGAAATCGCGTACCGGTGCGGTTTTTCCGATGTCCGGTACCTGAACAAGCATTTTCTCAAATGGTATAACCTGAGTCCGAACAAATACCGCGACATCTTCAAGCCATCATATGAAATGGTCGATGAATACATACAGTACAGAGAGGACGTTCCGACCGACAACATCCTGACAGAACTGGAGCATCTCGACGTGCTTTCTGACTTCAGGGGCATCGGTGCTTCTGTGGAAAAGAGCATCTCCATCGACATCTCGGCTGACACCTCATCCGCTGCATTGGACGAGGGCTGGAAAGACCGTCTGTACGCCAGTATCTCCTGGCTTCTTCAGAACAGAAACACCAGCCGCATCCAGGATATACAGAGTGACATCGGCTTTAACAACATCATTATCGATGATATGTTTTCGATCGGCATGAATTATGTGAATGCATCCTCAGCGGAAGATGTATATGAAACCATCACTTCACTGATCAATATCTTTAGAAGTGTTGCTATTTCTGTGAACTACAACGATAACTATATCTATGAAATTGATGCTGCAATGGATTTCATTGAAGATTTTGCAGAGAAACACGACATGCAGAATTATCGGAATCTCTACTTTGAAATATTCATTCCGGAGCACTATGTGGCTTCGGATTCAGTTTATCTGAACGACTTCATCGCATTCCTGAATTCCAGAAACATCCCGCATCTGATTCAGAAGTATACAGACACTTCAGGCAGAACCCACGGAAACGATTACATTGACAGCATGATCACAGAAGAGATGGATATTGAGTGGATGTTTTACAAAAATGGTTTCAGGAACAATGTCTATTACTTTCAGACATTTCTCTCCCGGCTATATGATGAAGTTGTTGAAAAAGACGACAGTTATATTATCACGAGAAAAGACAGCGATTATAAGATCCTGTATTTTGACAGAGCTGCGGCGGAATTGGGCGCAGCCTCTGAAGATCTGCGCATTACCTTCCTGAATATGCCCGGGAACTATAAATACGCGCATTATGAATGGAACATCGCCGAAGACGATACATCCTCGCTCATC
>CACYBO010000232.1 GCA_902772685.1 uncultured Eubacteriales bacterium
CAAGGTGTTGAGCTGGCTTACCTTCTCCGAGGGCGGTCTGGATCGAGGTGCTGCAGGCACCATCGGCGGCATCTTCGGAAAGGGCGTCGTGGCTGTAGCCGTCACATCTCTGATAAACGGCGGCTTGCGCGATATCGCCGCCGGTCTTAAAACAATATTCAGTGGTTCAAAGGGGAAGAACGGTGAGAAAAAGAGTCTGGGTTTTCTGCTTATCGGTGTTGTGATCGGCATCCTCGCATACTTTGCTTTCACCGGCTTTGAGAATGCCTCCGGGATCACCACCATGGCGGGGATCTCCGGGATCATGCTTTCTCTCGGCGCTCTCGGCAGCAGGGACGGCTTTCTGTATAAATTCGCGGAATCTCTGACTTCGAAAGTACAGAACGGCGTCCGGACCGCACAGAACGGAAAACTTACCGGGCTCTTCGCCGGCATGACCGGTGGGTTTGCCCTCGTCACAGCGTTCACAGCGCTGCTGTAACCGGGACTGTTCTTATACCAAGCTCATCTATTCCGGCAATAACCGTTATTTTGATGAAGAACGGCGTAATGATCCGTCAGAGGAAGTGCACTGCACGCGAACCGATCAACTGAACGAAATCGTACTCAGAAGGGAGACTACTATGTTTTGTCCGAATTGCGGCACACAAATGGCAGATGACGCTCAGTTCTGCCCAAGCTGCGGAAAACAGCTGGCACAGATGGCAAGAGCTCAGTTCGATCATGGCGGAGCAGTCGATCAACCGCAGGAAGAGAAAGGGCTCAAGGCGCTCGGCCGGACGATGGGCCACATGGCAAAACTCTGGTTTCTCTGTGCGATCGGGGCGATCGCGATCTGTGCCGTCATCGGGATCATCGTCTGGCGTGTTGAGTATGCCGATGGCCCTAAACCCTTTGACGGTGCCAAGGTCAAGGCGCAGACGATCTGGGATACGAACGGATTGAGCGTTGAAGTAACGAAGCTGGTCAGTCCGGATGCGGATCCGGATTACCTTGCGCTTAAGGTCAATAATAACACCGGCCGCGATCTCACGATCAGGAGTGTATCTTGTGCGATCAACGGTGGTTCCGTGGCATCCTCCCTGGAGCAGAAAGCGGAGAACGGAAAAGCGACCACGATGAAATTTGAAATGGATCTACACCATGTGGACGTCGATCATTTGGGAATCAAGACGCCCGGCACACTGACGTTGGAGCTGCAGGCACTGGATCCCGCAAGCTGGGAAGAAGTGCTGCGCTCCGGGGTGTTGACGGTCAATACCACGAAAAAGGAGGAGGCGCCTCCCTCATCCTTTGATTATTTCGGAAAAAAGCAGCACCTGTTTGACAGGGAAGGGATCAGCGTCAGTTCCTTCGGTTATGTTGCAGCTGTCAATGCGCCCTGTATCGGTATTGAGAATGCATCTGACCGAAGCGTCCGGGTGGAAATGCGGGTCGACCGGATCAATGACCGGGAATTCCGCCAAAGAGATAAGTATTATAACGGCAGTACGGTCGTTCAGCAGGGAGCGATCGGAGTCTGCTATGCTCCCGCCGACTTTACGGAGCTGCAGTTAATGGATGCCGAAGGTGATTTTGAATATGGGAACTTCTTCCCTGTGACAAGCTTTTCCGGAAGCTGCACAATCTATGATGCCTGCGACGGAAGTAAGATCGACGAGATCCCGTTTGATTATACAGAATCGGAATAGAGAAGGTATACATCAACACATTGTTAAAAATGAAAGATAATGCAGATGAATTCTGAGAGGAGGCCCAGATCATGTTTTGCAGAAATTGTGGTACACAGCTGCCTGAAGGGAGCAGATTCTGTCCGCTTTGCGGAACGCCTGTGGCGGATATTACTCCCGCCGGAGGGATGGCACCTACGGGACAGGGGTATGCACAACCTGTGATGCAGCAGCCGGTTCAACAGCCGGTGTATCAGCAGCCCGCTTATCAGCAGCCGGTGTATCAACAACCCATGGTCGGTGCATACGCCACCGGCGCCATGCTCCGGGATGCCGGAAAGTTTACGCGCTATATGGGTGACAAAGCTATTGGTGTCGTATCCGGCCAGGGAAAACTCGTCGTCTACGATGATCGGCTGGAGTTCTACAAAACCTCCGGAAATCAGGCGGGCTTCGCCTTCAATCCGATCGTGGGTCTTGCCATGGCGGCGAAAGATAAGAAGAAAAACCCGGTCGACACCTATTTCTATCGCGATATCAAGGGAGTTCGCAACGGCAAGTATTCCGGAATGATCCCAACATTGATCCTGGATCAGCGTAACGGAAAATCGGTATCCTTTGCCAAGGCATCCGGCGGTATGGATCCCAAGGAGCTGGCAGACCTGATCCGGCCGTATCTCAGATGAGCGGATCAGCAGCGAAAGTGACAAAATGACCGATCCTTGTGATCGTCAGAGGGGGGATTACCATGTATTGTGCACAATGCGGAGCATTGATAGCGGAAGGCGGCAGATTCTGTCCGAACTGCGGCGCGGTGGCAGGCGGCCCCGATGCGACGCCGGATACGACGTATGCGGCCAGAGGGCAGTGGATGGCGCAGAATCTGCCGGAGGAAAAGCCGAAGAAGAGCTATGGGATGCTGATCATCGGCATCATCCTTCTGGGACTCATCATCGCCGGTGTGGTGTGGTTCTACAATAATGTCATCAAGGCGGACAGAGATCTGCGGCAGAGCGCGCAGGAGGAGTTCCTGAATTCTGAAGGGACCGGTATCAGTGACCATTCTCTGGAGCCTATTGAGATCAAAGAGCAGACGATCTACAAATCGGACACTATGACGATCAAGGCTGCGTATTATGGTGATGCGCTGGATAACCGGGTTCATTCCGGACGGATCGATTTCTCCTGCGACGGACTCTTTCTTGACGTGACCAACCATACGGGAGGCGAACTGAAGATCCTCTGTGATTCCATCGCGTTAAACGGAGCGGCATCGACCCTGGCACCGGAGCTTGACCTCACCGTGCCTGCCGGAACAACACAAGAGGGCATGGTCTGTATCTTCCAGAATTCGCGCATGGACTGGCGGATCGACATGAAACTGGTCAGTGTGGAAAACATCACCATGGAACTAAGGGCTGTGGATACATCAGGGAATGTCGTGGATCAGACGGGGATCGTGACGGTCGCGACAAAGAGTAAGAAGAATACCGTTCCCAAGTGCAATTTTCAGTCGAAGCTTCACGAATTCTATTCCTCCGGCGGGATCACACTCGCAGACTGCGGTGTCACTGCCCCTGATTTCCGCGACGGCGGCGGCATCGGCATCTATGTCGAAAACAACACGGACGGAACGATCTATCTGGATCTCATCGGAGATGTGGATATAGAAGGCACTGCAGTACCCGGCGCCATGGAGAACGCCGTTCAGGCCGGTGCCAAGGGCCTTGTCTATATCCGACTGGATCCCGAGGTGATTAAGAATACCTTCTACAACAGTGTCTACGAACGCAATGCCGGCGCAACCATCGGCATCTATTCCCTTGAAAGCGGGGCGCAGATCGGCACGGCAGATATGACGGATGCCAGACTATGGAGCACAGACCGGTACGGAAGATGAAAATCGACGTGAGCGCGAAGAGAAATCTTCATAACGC
>CACYBO010000233.1 GCA_902772685.1 uncultured Eubacteriales bacterium
CATCGCAACTTCTGACGAAGTCAAGGATGCGGTTGTCGCAGCAACAGAGAGCCTGAAGAAGACTCCTGTAGAAGTAGCTGAGGCTCCGGGATTTGTTGTAAACAGAGTACTGATTCCGATGATCAACGAAGCAGTTGGCATCCTGGCTGACGGCGTTGCTTCAGCAGAAGGTATCGACACAGCAATGAAGCTTGGCGCTAACCACCCGATGGGCCCTCTCGCACTGGGCGATCTGATCGGACTGGACGTATGTCTGGCAATCATGGAAACACTGTTCAATGAATACGGTGATCCGAAGTACAGACCTAATCCGCTGCTCAGAAAGATGGTAAGAGCGAACAAGCTGGGAATGAAGACCGGCGAAGGCTTCTTCGATTACAGCAAATAAAATCGTATAAACTTACAATGGGAGACCGCCCGCAGGATGCTATGCTCTGCGGCGGTCTCTGTTTTTTTGTGCTGGCAATCACAGGTGCTTTGTTGTAATATATATGCGTTAAATCTTTTATATCAATCCCAACAACCCCATCTGAATTTTATTCTGAAAGGACTCTTAGTATGTGGAAAACGATGGACGAGGCTACTTTAAAGTCGAAAAAAGTAGCTGAACTTAAGGAAATTGCCAAAACCTTTGGCCTGAAGGGCTATGACAAAATGAGAAAGGCAGAGCTGATTGCTGCCCTTATGCTCGATGAGGAAAAACCGGAGCCTGCGGAAGAGAAGAAGCAGCAGCCGGCGGAAGAGAAAAAGCCGGAGCCGACGGAAGAAAGTGAAACAACGGCTGAAACAGAAGACCAGCCGAAGCACAGAAGACGCGGCCGCAAGGGAGAGGCACATAAAGGCGACTCCCACAAAGGGACGCGCGTGACAAAAGGCGACAAGGTTCCGGATCAGGTTGTTCCTGACAAGGATGACCGCTATGAAGCGGAAGGCATTCTGGATATGGCCGAAGATGGATTCGGTTTTCTGAGGTTCAACAATTTCCTGACGAGCGACAAAGATATCTACGTTGCACCTGCGCAGATCAGACGATTCAATCTGAAGACGGGCGACAAGGTCAAGGGAATCTGCAGACCGCCGAAGGGCGACGCCAGATTCGGTGCGCTACTTTACGTAGTGAGCGTCAACGACGAGGAGCCGGGAGCGGCTATAAGACGTCCGGACTTCAACAGGCTGACGCCGATATTCCCGAGAGAAAAGCTCGTCATGGAGGACGGCAGACATGAACTCAGCCTGAGGATCATTGATCTGATCGCCCCGATAGGCAAAGGTCAGAGGGGTCTTATTGTGGCGCCGCCGAAGGCCGGAAAAACTGTGCTCCTCAAGAAGATCGCGAACAGCATTGAGAAGCACTATCCTGAGGTGGAGATGATTGTTCTGCTCGTCGACGAAAGACCGGAAGAAGTGACGGACTTCAAACGCAGCCTGATCAATGAGAAAAGCGAAGTAATATATTCAACATTCGATGAAATGCCGCAGCATCACGTCAAGGTCGCAGAGATGGTTCTTGGCAGAGCGCAGCGCCTGGCAGAACAGGGAAGGGACGTCGTGGTTCTGCTCGACAGCATCACGCGGCTTGCCAGAGCGTACAACCTGGTCGTTCCGCCATCGGGAAAGACTCTGAGCGGCGGTTTCGATCCGGGCGCCCTTCACAAGCCGAAGAAATTCTTTGGCGCGGCGCGCAAACTGGAGGAAGGCGGAAGCGTTACAATTCTCGCGACTGCTCTCGTTGAGACAGGAAGCCGCATGGACGACCTGATTTATGAAGAGTTCAAGGGGACCGGCAATATGGAACTGTTCCTCGACAGGCGTCTTTCAGAGAAGAGAATCTTCCCTGCAATCGATCTGGCCAAGTCTGGGACCCGCCGGGAAGACCTGCTCATGAGTCAGGATGAGATGCAGGCGGTATGGGCGATGAGAAGAGCGCTTGGAGGCAGAGACAACATGGAGGCGACAGAGGCTATCCTGGATAATCTGCAGATGACAAGAGACAACCAGACATTTATAGAAGTAATACAGAAAGTAAGATTCAAATAGCAAAAGGGGCATATGGATCTCAAGAAGATATTTATCAAAGATGCCTGTCCGACCAAGATGGGCGGGCAGGCCGTCATGGAAGGCATCATGATGAAGGGCGAAGCAAAGACTGCCCTGGCGGTGCGTATTCCAAATGGCGATATAGTAATAGAAACAAAAAAGACGAAGGCTTACGGGAAATGGATGAAAGTTCCTCTCGTGAGAGGAGTTGTTGCGTTCGTCGACTCTCTTGTCTACGGGACAAAGACGCTGATGAACTCCGCGGACATACTCGAGCAGTACGATGATGAAGAGTATGAACCGGGCAGATTTGAAATCTGGTTTGAAAACAAGTTCGGAAGTGAGGCTCTTTGGAAGCTGCTCATCTATGTCTCCGTAGCGGTCGCGCTGGCGTTTTCCATCGGCGTGTTCATCCTGCTTCCTACGTGGGTGGCGTCCATCGCCAAACTGGTGACTACTAACGTCATATGGATCAATTTGGTGGAAGGGCTTTTGCGTATCGCTCTGTTCATAGGTTATATCTGGGCCGTTTCGTTCATGCCGGATATGAAGAGAGTGTTCAGATATCACGGAGCGGAGCACAAGACCATACACGCTTTCGAGAATCTGCCGCAGGAACCACAGGATGGAGGAAAGGGGCCCGACCTGAAGGGACTGACTGTGGAAGAGTGCAGACAGTATCCGACGCTTCACCCAAGATGCGGTACGAGTTTCCTCATGTTCGTTTTTATCATCGCGCTGGCGTGCCACGTGCTGCTCGGCTGGCCGGTTCTGTGGGTCAGAATTGTGACAAGGCTGCTCTTGCTCCCCGTCATCGCGGGTCTTTCCTATGAACTGCTGAAATGGGCGGGAAGGAGCGATAACTGGGTCGTCAAGATTTTGAGCATGCCGGGTCTGTGGCTTCAGAAGATCACGACTGCCGAACCGGATGACGACATGCTTGAGGTCGCGATTACGGCAGTCAAAGCGGTGTGCGACGATACCCCTCCGCGGAAATATACGGTAAAACCAGAGACAAGATATGAATACCCTCATGTGTGGGAGATTTGATAATAAATGAAGACAAGAGTTCTGATAAAAGAAGGAGAGTACAGGCTGTCAAAGACAGGCGTAATGGACGCGCACATTGACGCCGAGGAACTATACTGCTTCCTGAAGAAGTGCGATAAGGTCGTTCTGTTTCTGAACAAAGAGCAGGAAGCGGATAAAGAGACGGAGACAGAATACTTCAAGCTGATAGAAAAGAGAGCATCCAGAGTTCCGCTCCAGCATATAACAGGGAAACAGGAGTTTATGGGCTTTGAATTCAAAGTCAGTCCGGACGTTCTGATCCCGCGGCAGGAGACGGAAATTCTAGTGACAGAAGCTGCTAAGATCCTGCGGGATGAGAGAAAGAGCGCGATCAACGAGAAATCCAAATCCCGCGGAAGACTGTTCAAAATATTCGGGTCACCGCCCGTCCGCGATGTTCTCGACCTCTGCTGCGGCAGCGGGGCCATCGGAATCTCCATGGCAAAAATCTGCGAGGACGTCTTTGTTACAGCTGCGGATATAAGCGCAGCCGCGCTGGAGCTGGCGGGAGAGAACGCCCGAAAAAACAGGGTTGAAATCAGTTTGGTAAAAGGAGACCTGTTTGAAGCGGTTGCTTCCGGTGACAGAATGGATGTGAAGAATGCGGGTAAAGAAGGCGCGGAATCAGCGGAACTGTGGCCGGTGAAACTGAGAGGCAAAGGCGCCCGCGCGAAGTGCTACGACATGATCGTCAGCAACCCGCCGTACATAAAAACGAATACCATCGCGATGCTTCAGGAAGAGGTCAAAGGGCACGAACCTGTTGTGGCACTCGATGGCGGTATAGACGGTCTGGATTATTACAGAAAGATCATTGCAGAGGCTCCGAAATACCTGAAGGATGGAGGATGGCTTTTGTTCGAGATGGGCTATGATCAGGGGGAAGATCTTCGAAAGCTGATCATGGACACCGGTAAGTTCAGCGTGCCGGAGATCGTACACGATCTGGCGGGACGTGACAGGGTCATAAAGTGCAGGAAGGTGTAAACGGATGTTAAAGGCAGAGAAGCGGATCCGCGAAACGATCCGCGAACACAACCTCATCAGCAATGCGGATCACATTGTGTTAGGGCTGTCCGGCGGCCCTGATTCCGTGTGCCTTTTTCATGTTCTCCTCGGAATGGCAAAAGAGATGGCCCTGACGATTCATCCGGTCCATGTAAACCACAAGTTCAGGCCTGGAGCAGCTGAAGCGGACCAGGAATATGTTGAAAAAATGTGTGATCGCTTTGGGCTGGAGCCGCATGTTTTTACCGTGGACTGCAGCGCTCTCGCCGAAGAGCTCGGCATGACGAGCGAAGAAGCGGGTCGCAAAGTGAGATACGATGCGTTCTTCCGCGTGGCGGAGGAAGTGGCTGAGGAAACCGGCGGCAGGGTGAAAATTGCGGTTGGCCACAATGCAAACGATCAGGCGGAGACCGTGCTCTTCCGGATTTTGCGCGGGACAGGCATGGACGGCATCGCAGGGATGGCCTACTCGCGGCAGGAGCGCCGCGGAAGCGATGACGGCAGCGCGTTTGAGGTGATACGGCCTCTGCTCGATGTCTGGCGCGAGGATGTTGAGGCCTATTGTAAAGAGGCAGGGCTCGACCCGGTGACCGACCACACCAATAACGAAGAACTGTATGCGCGGAACAAGATCAGGCTGGATCTGATTCCGCACATCGAAGAAAAATACAACTCTAACTTTCAGGAGGGACTCGTCCGCATGGCGGAGATCGCCGCTGTAGACAAGGATTACTTCTGGACGCAGACGGCTCGTTTGTATGAGGAACTGCAGGAACCGTCATCCGGCGCGGCGGCAGCAGCAGAACAGGCTGGCTGCATAACGCTCAACTGGCGCGGACTAGCCGGATGCCACGAGGCACTGCGGCACCGCATCATCCTGAAAGCTTTCGGTGAAATCGGGCTGACGCAGGACATAACCGCCGAGCGCATCGCAGGAGCCGATAAAGTCATCCTCGGAGCGGCAGGCGGAAAGACTGTTGAATTTCCGCACGGTTACAGACTCAGTGTCGGCAAAGGTGTCGTCAGATTCACAGCACCTTAATCAATTACTTTTGTTGTATGATTAACTGTTTTATGATAGAATATCGTGCAGATTTGTTTCGACAAACAAAAGGAATGGGAAAATAAAGGGAGGAAATACTAATTTGAAAAAAGGACGATTAGGGAAAAACATCACGATTTACATCTTGATCTTCGCAATCGCGCTGGGTTTTTTCTGGTTTTTCAACACAGACAGCGACCAGTCGATGAAGCAGATCAAGACTTCAACGATGATAAACCATCTGAAGGCAAACGAAGTCGAAAGCATCAATGTCACAGAGACGAAGCTCACTGCGACTCTGGAAGATGGAGATGTTGTATACGCATACGTCAACAGTGCCGTTGACCTCAACTTCATCTATGAGCAGTACATCATGCCGCAGGTCGATGCCGGAACACTTAAACTGGACAGTGATCCGCCGAAGCAGGACTCCATATGGCTGACACTTCTTCCGACGCTTTTGATGATAGGTATCATGGTAGCGTTCTTTGTGTTCATCATGCGGCAGAATGGCGGTGGAGGCAAGGCGATGGCCTTCGGCAAATCAAGGGCCAAACTGGCCAAGCAGGAAGATCTGAAGAAGATCACCTTCAAGGATGTCGCGGGGCTCAAAGAAGAAAAGGAAGAACTGGAGGAAATTGTAGATTTCCTGAAACATCCGGCTAAATATAACAGCCTGGGTGCACGGATTCCGAAGGGTATTCTGCTGGTAGGCCCTCCGGGAACCGGTAAGACATATATCTCAAAAGCGACTGCAGGAGAGGCGGGAGTGCCGTTCTTCACCATCAGCGGTTCAGATTTTGTTGAGATGTTCGTAGGCGTAGGTGCGTCCAGAGTCAGAGACCTGTTCGAGCAGGCAAAGAAGAATGCGCCGTGCATCGTCTTCATTGATGAAATCGATGCTGTAGGCCGTAAGAGAGGCGCAGGTCTGGGCGGAGGACACGATGAGAGAGAGCAGACCCTGAACCAGCTTCTTGTTGAGATGGATGGATTCGCTGAGAATTCAGGCATCATTATCCTTGCAGCGACAAACAGACCGGACGTTCTGGATCCGGCGCTGCTCAGACCGGGCCGTTTCGACAGACAGATCGTCATCGGGATCCCGGACATTACGGGAAGAGAAGAAATCTTCAAAGTTCACTCACGCAACAAGCCGCTTGATAAAGGGGTTGACCCGAAGGTTCTTGCGAGAAGAACGCCGGGATTTACTCCTGCGGATATAGAGAACATGCTCAATGAAGCGGCGCTTCTGGCTGCACGCAGAAACGGCATGATCATCAGGATGGAAGAGATCGAGGAAGCGATAACCAAGGTCATCGCAGGACCTGAGAAGAAGAGCAGAGTTATCAGCGAAGAGGAGCGCAAGCTGACCGCATTCCATGAAGCCGGTCACGCAGTCGTCGCCCACTGTCTGCCGAAGTCCGATCCGGTGCATCAGATCACGATCATCCCGAGAGGAAGAGCCGGCGGGTTTACGATGATCCTGCCAAAGGAAGATAAATACTACGGAACAAAAGAAGAGATGAGAGAGCAGATCATCCATCTGCTCGGCGGCCGCGCGGCCGAAAAGCTCACTCTGGACGATATCAGCACAGGCGCATCGAACGATATCCAGAGAGCAACGGATATCGCCAGAGAGATGGTCACCAAGTACGGCTTCAGCGAGAAGCTGGGACCTGTCAACTACAGTTCATCTGACGAAGTGTTCCTGGGCAAAGACTTCACATCCAAGCAGGCGTACTCTGAAGAAACAGCGAACGAGATCGACGAGGAAGTAAAGGCGATCGTCGAGGAAGCTTACGACGCAGCAATCACCATCCTTGAAGAGCACATCGATCAGCTCAGGGCCGTTGCAGAAGGACTTCTCGAAGTAGAAACGCTCGACGGCGAGCAGTTCAGAGCGCTCTTTGACGGAGTCAAGACACCTGAGGAACTGGGCGAAGAGCTTGCGGCTGCGAAAGAAGAGAGAAAAGTCAAGGATAAAGAAGAAGCAAAGGCAGCAGTCAAAAAGAGAAAACTAGAAAAGCAGAAGGCGAAAGAAGAAGCCGAGAAGAGGGAACAGGAGCGTATCGATGAACTGACAGAACTCATCGAGAAAAAGGGCAAGAACGCCAAGTTCAAGCCAAGGGTCATGACATATAACGACATGACGCAGGAACCAACCCCGCTCGACGAAAAAGAGCCTGAGACCGAAGAACCGGACAATGTCCCGGCGGAGGAGAATGAACTGCCTGACGCTGATTTCGAACCAGTTGAGGAAGTAGCCGATGAACCGGTTGAGGAGCCTGTTGAGGAAGCAGCCGATGAACCGGTTGAGGAGCCGATAGAAGAATCGGGTGACACTGAAGAGGAAGAAGACGAATGAAACTGACGGTAAAGGACTGTCTCGAACTGAACGCTTTTGCCGGCGCTGAGGTTCTCGCGCACGGCGAGGGGCTTACGGGTAACGTAAGCTCTGTTTCGGTGTTCGACAGTGCCGACGAAAAGGATCTGCTTCTCTACAACGGCAGGGATGAATTGCTTCTTACGGGCTTCCTCGGTGCCAAGGACGATGTCGCAAAGCAGTGCAGACTTGTCGAGCGCATTGCCGGAACAGGCTGTCCGGCGTTGGCAGTATTTTTCAGCAAACGGACTGCGGGCGCAATTGACAGGAAGGTCATAGCAGCTGCTGAAAAAGCCGGACTGACGCTCATTCGAATGGCGCCGGAGGCCAGATATGACGAAGCAATAGCAGAAATTATGGACAGTGTGCTCTACGGCGAGAATTTCAGCAATTCTCTCATAAATAACACCGTATTTCACCTGCTCAATTTCGAGAAACATTCCAGCTTTCCGGAAGCCGTCAGAGAAGCGGCTATAAATAACGATTTCCAATTATTTATACTCAGCGAGGACTTCAATCCCGTGCTCGCTGTTGAGACGCGGCACAAAGCGACGCTTGCCGATGCCATCCGGCTCGGCAGAGAACGTAGCATCCAGGGGGATTCCGGCAAAGTCTACACGCAGATCGATGTAAACGGCGTTCTGACTTATTGGGGTCCTGTGAACATAGGAAGCGATAAATACTTCATGCTTATTGTTGATAACGAGGATGTCTATACCGCCGGAGAGATAACGAAACTCGCCGAGATCATAGAACTTGCTATGGGCATGTGGAAATACACGCCGGAGCGCGACGCCAAGTCTGACTTCATCAAAGCTCTCATACGCGGCAACAAATCCCTTGCCTACAACCTGCAGGATGAGGCCAGGATCGCAGGGCAGGACATCATCAGCGTATTCTTTTTCAAAGGCATTTCGAAGGATGAAGAGTCTCATGCTTTTGCAGAGTTTGAAATGGAAACCGATCTTGAGGTTATGCACATCAACGAGGGCGAAGAGACTTACGGAATGATACTGAAGACAGAACATTCTGCAGAGGATGCTGCCTTTTCAACAGAGTGCAGTGATCTTTTCGCCGGATTCAAAGGGAACCGCGCGGCGAGGATTTTTCACGTTACGGGCGTGAACGGAATCGAGGGCGCCGGCGATGCTTACAAACTGATCAATGAGAGCTGGACCTTCGCGCAGAATGTGTTCCCGTACAAAAGAGTCTTTACAAAATACGAGCTGACGCTCGTCAACAATTGCATTAACATTCAGATACAGGGCGGATTTGTGCACAAGAACTATATCGAACTGCTGGACCCATTCAGACAGTTGGGAGGGAGCAAAGCCCGCCAGCTGCTTGAAACACTGGAAACCTTTGTGCTGGATGCCGGAATGAGTACAGGCAAGACTGCGAAGATCATGGACATCCACACCAACACTGTTCAATACCGTCTGAAGAAGATCAACGAGATGCTCGGCGTGGAAGTTACAGGGAGCCGGACGACCCCGGGGCTGACCATGGCGCTGGCACTCAAGAGACTCGAGCGGGCGGTAAGCTGACCCGCGCGCACCGCTTGTCGGGCGTTAGAAGAAAGAGTATAATAGCAAAAGCGGGCAGAGAGAATCTGCTGCTTTTGCAGAAGAAAAAATTTAATAATACAAAAGGAGAGATGAGATGTATTTTAACTATCTGGACAAGGCAGACCCTGAGGTTGCTGCATCGATCAGACGTGAGATCAATCGTCAGGAGACAAAGATCGAAATGATCGCATCGGAGAATTTCGTAAACTACGAAATTATGGAGGCGGCGGGAAGCGCGCTGACCAACAAGTATGCCGAAGGATATCCGGGCAAGAGATATTACGGCGGATGCG
>CACYBO010000234.1 GCA_902772685.1 uncultured Eubacteriales bacterium
CGAAGTTTTCCGGAAACGACAGCTATGTGACAGACAAACTGATCGATTACCATGTCGCGCGCGTCAAGGGCGGCAGCGGGCTGAACATCGTTGAAGTCGCCAGCGTGCACACACCCAGTGCACCTCGTCATTTTATCTCCATCAGTGATGACAAATACATTCCCGGTCTCAAGAGACTCACAGACGCGATCCACAAAGCGGGAGGAAATGCCGGAATTCAGCTCTGGCAGGGCTCCCTTGCCGTCGGCATGGACCAGACCGCCCAGATCCTGGTAGCTTCTGACGTGCCGGTCTCACCCGAGATCACTCTTCCCGGTATCACGAAAGAGCAGATCGAAGAGATCGTTGCCTGCTACGGCGCGGCTGCGGCAAGAGCCGTGGAGGCGGGTTTTGACTGCATTGAATTCCACTGTGCTCACAACTATCTGCCCCATTCCTTCCTGTCAGGCGGGATCAATCACAGAACGGATGAATACGGCGGAAGTCTGGAAAACCGGGCTAAATTCCCGCTCGCATGCATTCGCGCGATCCGCGAAAACATTCCCGAAGGCATGCCTCTGTTTATGAGGATCGACGCGCATGACGATTACCTGGAAGGCGGACTGACCATCGAAGAAGTCATCTCTTTCTGCACGATGGCAGGAGCTGCGGGCGTGGACGTGCTGGATGTCTCCAGAGGCAACATTATCTCTGCCGGTCTGAAATTTGAAGTTCCCCCTGTAGATCTTCCCAGAGGCTTCAACATCGACAACGCTGCCCGGATCCGCAAAGAGACCGGTATGCTGACGATCGGCGTGGGCAGGATCAACACAGCACAGCTCGCAGAGGAGATTCTCGAAGACGATAAGGTGGACATGGTCGTCATGGGCCGCGCGCAGCTGGCTGATCCCGACTTCGTGAACAAGATCAGGGAAGGCCGTACAGAAGATGTCATCTATTGCGTCGGATGCAACCAGGGATGTTATGACTGTTTTGCCGACACAAATGTGGAGCACATCACCTGCCTGAGAAATCCTGCAGTAGGACGCGAGGCGGAGTGCGCCATTGTCAAAACAGAGAAACCCGAGACCGTTCTGGTCGCAGGCGGCGGAATCGGCGGTTTGGAAGCAGCGATCGTCCTGAAACAGCGCGGACACAATCCGATCCTCTGCGAGGCTTCCGGAAAACTCGGCGGACAGTTTGTGACTGCCGGAGAAGCACCCAGAAAGGGTGAAATGAAAGATGCGGTATTGCTGATGGCCAGGCAGGCTGAAAAGATGGGTGTGGACATCCGTCTGAATACTCCGGTGACACCTGCAATGATCGCTGAAATGAAGCCTCATACCCTGATCAACGCTATCGGTGCAGAGCCGATCGTGGTTCCGGTACCCGGACATGACAAGGCTTTTGTTGTCAACTCGCATGACGTACTCAACGGTAAAACATCCGTAACCGGCAAGGCTGTTGTGATCGGCGGCGGCATGGTCGGTGTGGAGACTGCCGAGTATCTGGCGGAGAAAGGCGCATCCGTCACCGTTCTGGAGATGCTCCCTGAAATTTGCGCGGACCTGGGCGCACCCAGAAAGATCTGCGTGAATGAGAGTGTTTACGCAGCAGGTATCGTTCCTGTGACCGGCGTGACTGTGAAGGAGATCCGCGACGGTGAAGTGGTCGGCGAGAAAGATGGCGCCCAGGTAAGCTATCCCTGCGATTATGCCGTTATGGCAGTCGGGTCAAAAAAGAGAGACGGCAGTGCTCTGGCAGCTGCCTGCTATGAGAACGGAGTCGCCTATTTCGAGATCGGTGATGCCGCAGGTGCGCGCAGGGCGCTCAATGCGACCAGAGAAGGTTTCGATGCGGCTCTGAAGTTCGACGATCCTCAGGAGCACGCATATGCACTGCGTCCTAAGAAGATTGTCTTTGTGACAGGCGCGACCGGAACTATGGGACAGGAGACCATGAAACAGCTGCTCTCCAGGAGCAACCGTTTCGTCACCAGGATTTTGGCCCGTCCTTCTGCCAAGAACAAAGAGCTTCTCAAGAAGTACCGCTGCCCGGCTCTGGAGATCGTCTGGGGTGACATGACGGATTACGATACGATCAAGAAGTGTGTTGACGGAGCAGATTATGTGCTTCATATCGGCGCAATGGTATCGCCTGCGGCGGACGCGTATCCGGAAAAGACGCTGTACACAAACATCGGATCGACTCTGAACATCATCAAAGCGATCAAAGAGCAGCCCGATCCGGACAAGGTGCACTTTGCCTATGTAGGAACGGTGGCCATGACCGGAAGCCGGCTTGAACCGGTACATTTCGGCCGGGTGGGAGACCCCATGTTCCCGTCCATTCATGACTATTACGCGCTCTCCAAGGTGTTCTCCGAAGCCGAGGTATTTGCGAGCGGACTCAGGTATTGGGTGTCGATCCGCCAGACGGGGCAGCATCCCAGTGCTGAAGGAGCAGGCGAGGAGCCTATCATCTTCCATCAGCCTGTCAACAATGTGCTGGAGTGGAGCACTTCCATCGAATCCGGCATCTGCATGGCGAACC
>CACYBO010000235.1 GCA_902772685.1 uncultured Eubacteriales bacterium
GGCAAGTTCAACGCTCTCACTGATCGCCGCGTACTCAGGAACCTTCTCCATGTAGCCCAGCTGATACAGTCCCATACGCAGAACGGTGAGTTCCGGCGTCTTCAGGCTGTCGATCCCATCGTTCAAAAGCTGATCGATGTAATAGTCCAAGGTAATCTGCCTCTCCAGAACTCCATATACGAGTTCTCTTACAAAGGCAGGAGACCCCGGTTTATTCATTGCGATCTTATGATTGAGCGCAATGTTTGAATAAGCTTTCTTTGACTCTACGTCAAGCAATGTCTGATATGCTGTCTTGCGATTCGTATCCATTAGTTGTTATTCCCCCTTATCAGCAAGATCCTGATGAGCATTACGAGGGATACTGCCAATGCGGCGACGTATGTCATCGCTGCTGCAGACAGCACCTTCCTGGCTCCATTAACTTCATTTCCATCAACTATTCCGAGACCGACAAGCTGCTCCAGCGCACGCTTGCTGGCATCGAATTCAACCGGCAGTGTTATCGTATGGAATAACACCACGACTGCGAACATTATCACGCCGATATTGAATATCATGCTTCCTGTCCCATTGCCGGCAACGAGGAGGATGATTCCGAGCATAATGATCGGCATAGAAAAGGCTGACACCATATTAACAGCCGGCACCATCGCAATCCTGAGCTTCAGGAAGCGGTAGTTGGCACCGTCCTGCATGGCGTGGCCTGATTCGTGGGCAGCTACGGCTACAGCTGCAATGGATGAGCTGTTGTTCGTGCCTTCGGAAAGATGCATGACATCTTTCGTCGGATCATAGTTGTCCGTAAGATTTCCGGGCACGATTTCAATCGGGACATGACCCATGCCGTTTCTGTCCAGTATCATTCTGGCGGTCTGACCGCCTGTAATGTTTCTCTTTGTCGGCACACGCGAATATGCAGCGTAGGTGCTCTGCACCTTGCGCTGTGCATACACAGTGAATATTATTGCCGGGATCAGAATTATGACCGTCGGGTCAAATCCATAAAACATCCTACCACCTCAACCTATATATTATCGCAAAACTGTGCCGATTTCAATCAAATTGCCCCTTAAATAGTCGCCTGTTTCCATTCGTTTTTTTCCGGGGGCCTGGAGCTCCGTGACCCTGAGAACTGCACCGCCTGCAGATACATCCAGACCTTCTTTCCCTGCTGCTATGACAGTTCCATCCGGCGCCTGTGTCTTCTGACCCGGAATCGTCGCGGCCCAGAGTTTGAATGTTCTTCCGTTGATATCCGCGAACGTCCCCGGCCATGGATCAAAGGCCCTCATCCTGCGTTCGATTTCCTCCGGCGTCCTGCTGAAATCGATATGTCCGTCTGCCTTTGAAATCATCGGAGCGTAGGTTGACTGCCCGTCATCCTGTTTCTCTGCCCTCTTAAGAGCACCTTCGATATCATCCAGTGTTTCCAGCAGCAGGCTTCCTCCCATAAGAGCGAGTTCATCGTGGAGTTGCTCGCATGTCTTGCTGTCGACCGGTGTTGATGCCTTTGCCAGCATATCTCCTGTATCCAGTCCTTCATCCATGCGCATAATCGTCACGCCGGTCTCCTCGTCACCTGCTATGATCGCCGCCTGGATAGGCGCAGCGCCCCTGAACCGCGGAAGCAGGGAACCGTGTATGTTCAGGCATCCGTACTTCGGTATCTCCAGAATATGCGGGGGCAGTATTCTGCCGTACGCGGATACGATTGCCGCATCCGGTTTCGCCTGTCTCAGCGTTTCGGCAAACGCCTCATTGCGTTTAATCTTTGAGGGCTGAAGCACAGGTATGCCAAGTTCAATGGCCTTTTCTTTGACCGGGGAAAACTTGATTTTCTTACCCCTGTCTCTCACTGCATCCGGCTGTGTGACCACATATACGATTTCATGTCCTGCTTTCGCGAGCATCTCCAGAGGAGGCACCGCGAAGTCCGGTGTGCCCATGTATATCAGTCTCATTTCTGTTCTTCCTCTTCACTCAGTTCATATACTTCTGTGGCCTTGTCTGTATAGAGAACGCCCTCCAGATGATCGAATTCATGGCACATGACGACGGCTTCAAACCCTTCGAACGTGTACTGTTTTTCCTTCCCGTACCTGTCCTTGCCTTTGATCACGATCTTTTCAGGCCGCATCACTTTGCCTGCGCGCCCCGGTACTGAAAGACATCCTTCTTCACTCTCCTGCTCCCCTTCCAGTGAAATGATTTCAGGATCGACGAAGTAATATACATGTTCCGGCTCCGGTTCGGCGACGAACATCCTCCTCATGATTCCCACCTGAGGAGCTGCCAGACCAACCCCGTTCGCATCTCTCATAGTCTCAACCATGTCGTCAAGCATTATCTGGTAACGCTCCGTGACCTCTCCGACAGGTCTGCATACCTTCCTCAGAATAGGGTCTTCGTCAGTTACGATGTTTCTCAGTGCCATTCTAATTTCCTCTCTTCCTATGTGAAGCTGTACGGATTGATATCCACGACAGCTATGTAGTCCTGTTTTTTTCTGCGGGCGGATTCGATTTCCTCCGCCCTGACTTTATAAATAATTCCCGCATAGTCATGCCTGCTTCCTCTCGGACACTTCAGCACGAGGGAATATCTGTACGTGTCGCGTATCTTGCTCATATATGCTTCCTGAGGTTCAAACAGATTGCGTCTATCTCCCTCAGGCAAAAGCTGTGCGATTCTGTCGTGCCACTTCCCTGCTCCTTCCAAAGCTGCTTCCGCGGATCCGGATGTAAACATAATCTGGAAAATATCGCTGTAAGGCGGATACATCATGAATCTCCGGAATTTGTCCTCCGCTTCATAGAAGTGCGCGTAATCGTGCTTCGCAGCCATCACAACCGCATAATGCTCCGGACTGTATGTCTGGATGATGACGGAGCCTTCATCCTCTCCTCTGCCGGCTCTTCCTGCCGCTTGGGTAATGAGTTGAAATGCTCTTTCCGGTGACCGGAAATCCGGTATGTTCAGCGATACGTCTGCCGAAACAATACCTACCAGTCCCACATTTTTGAAGTCCAGCCCCTTTGCGATGAGCTGGGTTCCGATCAGTATGTCCGTCTTGCCGTTCTCAAAGGCCTTCAGTTTCTTTTTCAGTTCTCCTTTTTTCTTTACAGAATCAAGATCGAGTCTGTCGGATGTATTCCCGGGGAACAGTTCCCTGATCGTTTCCTCTATTTTTTCGGTTCCGCTGCCGAAATATCTGACGTATGCACTGCCGCACTCAGGACAGACTGTCGGCGGTTTTTCCTCATGGCCGCAGTAATGGCAGACGAGCTTGCTGTCTTCTCCGCCCCGTCCCCGGTGGTACGTCAGAGAAAGACCGCATGTCGGGCATTTTGCCACATAGCCGCACTCTCTGCATGAGACAAATGTCGAGTAGCCTCTTCTGTTGAGAAAAAGCATCACCTGTTTCCCGCTGTCCAGCTGTCTCCTCATTTCTTCAGCGAGTCTGCGGCTTATGATCGATCGGTTGCCTGCCTTCATCTCCATCCGCATATCCACAATTTCAGTCTTTGGAAGGCTTACCTCGTTGTATCGTTTTGTGAGTTCTATGAGCTGATAGATCCCTTCCTTCGCGCGGTTATAAGTTACAACCGAAGGCGTCGCGCTCCCCAAAATGAGAACGCCCTGGCTTTCCTTGTCCTGAAGCCTTTTTACCGCAACTTCCACCGTATCATACTTGGGTGTGAAGTCGGACTTATATGTGGATTCATGCTCTTCGTCGACTACGATCAGCCCCAGGTTTTCCACTGGTGCAAAGGCAGCAGATCTTGCTCCGATAACGATTCTCGTATGGCCGTTTCTGATCTTCTGCCACTGATCGTAGCGCTCTCCGGCGGACAGTCTGGAGTGAAGAATCGCTACGGAATCTTCTCCGAAATGTCCCAGAAACCGCTCTACGATCTGGCCGGTAAGAGAGATCTCAGGAACGAGAATAATCACGCCGCGGCCAAGATCCAGCGCCTGTCTAGCCGCTCTCATATATATTTCAGTCTTGCCGCTTCCGGTGACACCATGAATGAGAAACCGTCCGGTTCTGCGGCTGACGATGGCTTCGCTGATTTGTTCAACAGCTGTCTCCTGCTCAGATGTCAGCCGGTCGACCTTCTCAGCGTATCCCTTCTCACCGGACAGTGAGTCCTGTTTTTCTCTCCGGACCGCAGCACTGCCTGCAGGTGTGAAGCATCGGATTGCGTCGATATATCTGCACAGATATCTCCCCCTCATCCACATGGCGCTCCGCACCATCTCCCCGGTGAGAGATACCTCCTCATCCACACTTTCGATTGAGCGCAGTTTTTTCAGAACATCGCTGTCTATTTCCGACGGGTCATCATTGACAGATACCACATATCCTTCGCGGGGTTTTCTGCCCTTTGCGAAAGGCACATAGACTTTGCTTCCGACTGCGACAGAATCATTTTCGCACTTGTATGTGAACAGGCTGTCCGTGCTGTTGCTTTTGTTGTCGATTACTACATCTACATATTTCATCGGCAGGATGACTCCGGTCTACAGCAGGAAGA
>CACYBO010000236.1 GCA_902772685.1 uncultured Eubacteriales bacterium
CATGTTTTTCGCCTTTGTTTCGGCGTTTCCGATAGTCTTCTCGCCAATGGATTTACGTAATATATATCCAACCAGCAACCCAATCAACAGGGCTACCAGGCCAACTACTACAGGTATGATTATATTTGCCATATAGTAATCATTCCTCCTTTCACTATTCTGTTTTCAAGTTTCACCGCCGCGGCAGCATGTCCGACGGGTTATATTTCTAACTGAATTAGGTAATATTAGAAGTTAAAAGCATACATAAATATTATATAGCCACTGTCCACTTTCGTCAATGAAAATTGACAAAAAATTACAGAAGGCAAAGGCATGAAAAAAAGAGATCCGAGCCCTGCAGCTCAGATCTCCTCTGAATTCTTATCTTTCGGTTAAATGTGTTCCTGAATTATTCTGCTGATAAGATTCCCGTTACCTCGTTCATGTTCTCAATATCGGTCTGCGCATAGTCTTTGAGGTATGACAGGGCATCTTCTCTGGCTTTCTCGTAAACCGGTATGAACTTCTCAGCGTCAAAATCTTCGTTCTCACAAGTCAGGTTAACTTCATGAGTAGTCTCACCAACATCGATGTAGTCATCCATCCTCTGATAAATGAACTGTGAGTCTTTTGCAGTGAAGCTTTCCGGATGATACAGCGCAGCGCCTGCTTTCGCGGATTCAACACCCATGATGATGAAGTTGTAATCTGTTATCTGATTGAGCATCAGTGCACAATCCAGCGCTCCGTCTCCTTTCTCACCCCAGTAGTTTCCTGCCTTCAGGCCTTCGATGACTCCGGTCAGATTGTTGACATTGCCTGTCATTACCGTGTGTCCGTACGTAACATCTGTTCCTTCAACTCTTACGAGCTGCTGGGCAGCGGCAAAGGCCTCAAGAGTTGTCTTGTTCAGCTCAGTTCCTTCTGCTCTGATTGAAGCGATGGCATCCTCATCTTCTGCTGCAACCGCCTCGATGTATCTGTCATTGACATCTTTGATCTTGTCGTTCAGTGACGTTGCGGCAGTGCTCATTTCGTCAGCTGCTGCCTTGTATGCTTCGACGTCAACTCCCGCTTCTGTCTCAACATCTTTGTCGAAGTTCCCCATGATGTCTTTTGATGCCTGCGTCAGGTCAAGTTCAATAGCCGGCATGCTGTCGAAGTAGATTGCCAGCGCGCCATATGTATTGATGTTTGTGTTGAATGAATCAGCGTCATAGGTCTTCTCGTTATCTTCCGCCGTATGGTAGTTCTTCGGCATGAAGCTGTCATCGAGGAATGAGTTGATAAAGTAAGGTACTCCATGCCATCTGTAGGAAACGCCGTCTTCCATTGTCGTCGCATCAACCGTCTCATAAAGGAGTCCTACGTCACCTGCAGTCTGCACCAGTCCTTCCTTCAGGACCTTATCGACTATGTTTCTATATTCCGGAACAGCGGCGAATCCAAGGTTCCCTGAATCCGTCTTGAATCCCGGCAGTTCGCAGTTGAGCATTGCGATCGTCTTGCCGCCCCAGTCAGTCTTGGCGCTGTCGATCATCTGCCATGCTCCCGTCGTCCAGTCTGCGCATGAATCGCTTACACCCCACTCTTCTGCTCCGTGGGCTACGAACACGATGTCGTTTTCCGGCTCATATCCTGCGTCGATCATTGCCTTTGCAACTGTGAACACGAGACCAATCGCCGCGCAGTCGTCCTGGAATCCATACCAGTACTTGTCGTAGTGTCCGGATACAATGATCTGCTGATCGGAAGACTTACCTTTGATCTTGCCTGCGATGTTGTAAGTTGTTCCGCCGTTATCTTCGAAGTCAGCGTCAACATTGAGAACTGCATTGGTATTTCCCTTTTTCATTGCGGCAAGAACTTCATCTGCCTGATTCTTGCTGATGGCAACTGTCGGGATGTAGTCTGCGCAGCAGATGTCCTGAACATTGACAGTATCGTCATTGGCTGTTCCGTATCCGCCTACTGAATATGTGACGAGAGCCGCTGCGCCGTGCTCATTCGCTTCTCTGATATATACGTCGATCCAAGCTTCATCCCACTGGTTGACTCCAGCGAGGACAATCTTGCCCTCTACGTCTTTTCCATCATAATCCGCTTCAAAGCCTGCTCCGCAGTCGACGATCTCAGCTTTGAGATCCCCGTCTGTTCCTGAACACTGGTAAGCCGCCGGTGTCAGGTCGATATCTGTGCCTTCCAGCGTAAACGATGAGTCATTGAACTGGAATTTGTCGCAGTCAACACCCACTTTCTCAACGTCCGAAAGCCCGATATCTTTCATTTCCTGCTCCAGGAAATCTGCGCATGCATGCTCCGCATCGGAACCGGCTGATCTCCAGCCGAGATCATTATCCCAGTACTTCTCATCATAAGCGAGAGTATGTGTCAGATTATATCCATAATCCAAATCCACAGTGTCGACAAATTTCTGAATGTCGTCCGCCATGAACATGTCTGAAGTAACTGAGTCACTCTTGTAAACTTCTTCTGCTGCCTTCTGCTCATCCGTTCCCTCCGGCGAGGAGGATGATTCCTGTGATCCGCAGCCCGCCAATGTAAAAAGCCCCATGATGAGGCACATTAACAACGCGGCTGACTTGAATACAACCTTCTTCATTTTTTTCCTTCCTTTCAAATGATGATTTAGCGTATTATCTTTGCTACTATATCAGCGAAGTTCTTCTCTATGTATGTCCCCCGCTTCATCACGATTGGAATACCCTTGTTCGTCGAGATCCTGATGTTATCATCTTCCTGGATGATTCCCACCAGCGGACTGGTGAAGCTGCTGGTCACCGTTGCCAGATCAGGCATGAACCCCTCTCTCATGAGTTCTACGTTCACCCTGTTCAGCACGACGCAAGTGTCGTCGAGACCCTTTTCATGCAGGAATCTCTCGGTCATGTCGGCGTCACGGCTGGCAGCGAATTCAGGCTCCGTAACGATCACGGCCTTGTCTGCAGGCTCCAGGGAGACCTCAAGCATCTCACCGATTCCCGCAGGACAGTCAATAATAATGTAATCAAAAACTTCCCTGAGCTTGGCGCACAGTATCGCCATATGCAAAGGCGTTATATCACGCTCGTCCAGCCTTGGAGCAGCCGCCATGAAATAGAGCGAACTGAAACCGTCCACTCTGATGATTGCCTTGCTGATCCTGCAGATTCCGGACAGAACGTCCATGATGTTGTAAACGACCCTGTTTTCCATGCCGAGATACAGATCCATATTCCTCAGACCCATATCCATGTCGATGAGCAACACATTATAGCCCCTCTGAGCCAGAGCGGCACCCATATTAACTGAAAACATTGTCTTGCCGGTTCCCCCTTTGCCGGAGGCCACCAGTAGAACTTTACCCATTACTATGCTCCAATAATCAATTACACTGTACTTTTATTTTGCATTGATTATTGTACATAGTCAAGAACAAATTGTGCGACAACTACGAAATAAATCCCTGTGCTTTCATGCTTACGTAGCAGCCGTCACCGATGATGATGTGATCGATCACCGGAATGCCGAGAAGCTCCCCGACCTCCACCAGACGGTGCGTGGAATCGATGTCAGCAGAGGATGGGGTCGGATCCCCGCTCGGATGGTTATGCACAAAGGCAACCGATCCCGCGCTTCTTCTCACCGCGGGGCTGAACACTTCTCTGGGATGACTGGCAGATGAATTCAGGTCTCCGACCGATACCTCATGCTCCTCCAGAATCTCTCCTCTCGAGTTGATAAGCAGGCACTTGAAGTGCTCTTTTTTCTCATATCTGAGCCGCTCCATGAAAAGATTTGCTATATCATCTGAACACTTGATTCTCGCCCGCTCCTCCGCCGGCAGACACGATAGTCTCTTCCCCAGTTCCAGCGCAGCCATCAGAACACAGACCTTAGCATCGCCCATACCGGAAATACTCATCAGTTCCTCCGGACTGCATTCGGCAAGAAATCTGAGTCCGCGCGGGTCTGTCGCCAGTATCTCTCCGGCCAGATCCATAACAGACTTCGACCTTGTTCCCGTCCCGAGAATGGCTGCCAGCACTTCCACCGTCGAAAGGCTCCCCGGTCCGTCACGCAAAAGTTTCTCTCTGGGTTTTTCACCAGGTGCGAGTTGATTCATATTCATCTCCAATCCTCCCCGTCCGCGGAGTATGCTGCAGGCAAATGCATTGTATGATGTGTGATTCCCGATGTATGACAGCATTTGCCTGCAAACTGTGCAGCTGCCGCATCTGAATGCCTCCGTTACAGTCAGCGCACCCTCCAACTTTCCTGTGTGTCATATTTGATGTAAATATTTTACATCAAGTCCAACAAATAGCAACCCCTAATTTACTTTTTTTAACAAAAAAGGAGACTACTGTCTCCTTTCGTCTTATCTCATTATGTGCCGCTTATCTGTCCTGCATGCTGATGGACTCAATCGCCACCGGACCTCCACGAACTACCTCGATGTTCTTGAAACGCTCATTGATCACGCGCAGGATGGAGTCGTTTTTGGCCTCGGTGCGGGTCGCCTCGATGAGCACGCTTTTTTTATCCATATCCTTAACCTGGAATTTGAACGCTTCTGCCATCTGGAAGATCTCAGCACGGTCTGCATTGCTTACGTTCAGTATTTTTATGAACATGACCTCCTTGCTTCGAATGGCTTTGTCCGTATAGTCGATGACCTTGATGACCTCCACCATGCGGTTGAGCTGCTTCTTGATCTGCTCGTGAGTAGCGTCATCCGCATCCACACAGATGGTCATGCGGGAAATGTTCGTATCCTCTGTCTCACCGACCGTAAGAGTATGTATGTTGTAGGCTTTGCCTGAAAATGATCCGGAGATGCGCGCGAGTACGCCGACCCGGTTCTCCACGTAGAGGGAGATCCAGCGTCTTCTCATTCCGCCTCCTACTAAAGTTCCGCTCATATCATACACCTCCTCTACATCTCAGTAATCAGATCTGTGATAGCGCCGTTCGGCTCAATCATCGGCATGACGAGATCCTCGTCCTCGATGATAAACTCGATCAGCGTCGGACCGTTCTTATTCGCCTTGGCTTCCTTCAGCGCCGGCTCGATCTCCTCTGCGTCAAACACCCGCAGGCCCTTTGCACCGTAAGCCTCAGCAAGCGCAACGAAGTCCGGAATGTACGGCGGGCAAGTCTTATCACGCCCGTGACATTCTTTGCAGAGGTTCCTGCGTTTGCGCAGGCATGTGCCCGAGTAGACTTTGTTCGCGAAGAGTTCCTGCCACTGGCGTACCATTCCCAGATATCCGTTGTTCAGGATGCAGATGGTGATCGGCAGTTCATTAACGACAGCTGTTGCCAGCTCCTGCGAGTTCATCTGGAACCCTCCGTCGCCGGTGATGGTGACGACTTCCATATCCGGGTTGCCAAGCGCCGCGCCGATTGCAGACGGAAGACCGTACCCCATGGTGCCCAGACCTCCCGATGTGATGAGCTGGCGCTTGCCGTAGACCTCGAAGAACTGCGTGGCCCACATCTGGTGCTGACCTACATCGGTGGTCAGGATCGGTTCCCTGAACACCTTGTTGATACCATCCAGAATCTGTTTTGCGCGAAGCTTCTCACCGCTCAGGCAAGCAGGCATATCTGCGCCGACCGCCTGGGTCAAAGGCTTCTCCGCACGCCACTCGTTGAGTCTGCTGATCCATGCCTCACGCTTCTTCGCAGCGCCGGCAGAACCAGTCTCTCCTTCTTCCTCGATAATCTTCAGAAGAGCCCTGATGGCTTTTCCCGCATCGCCTACGATCGGAACATCTACGTTGACGTTCTTCGAAATGGACGCTGCGTCGATATCGATATGTATGATCTGGGCCTCCGGAGCGAAGGTCCCCAGTTTGCCCGTGATTCTGTCATTGAATCTGGTGCCGATGGAAATGAGAATATCACAGTGGTTGACCGCGTTGTTGGCAGCCCAGTTGCCGTGCATACCTACATCTCCGAAGTACAGCTCATGGTTCGTCGGAATGCTTCCACGGCCCATGACCGTAGTGACCGCCGGAATCCCGGAAGCCTCCACCAGTTTGGTCATATCGTTCTGCGCGCGGGAAATCTTGACTCCGCCGCCGAGAATGAACAGCGGTTTCTTAGCCTTCTGAATCATGCCTGCGGCGCGTTTGATCTGTCCCGCGTGGACTGTCGTCGGCGGCTTGTAACCGCGGAGATTAACTTTGTCCGGATACACGTCGCTGCCGAGTTCATCCATGACGTCCTTAGGCAAATCCAAAAGCACCGGTCCCGGCCGTCCTGTCGAAGCGATATAGAATGCTTCCTTGACCATCTTGTTCAGCTCGCCCCGGTTGTGGACCATAGCTGAATACTTGCAGATGTTCTTCGTGACGCCGACGATATCGACCTCCTGGAAGCTGTCGTTTCCGATCAGTTCGAACGGCACCTGTCCCGTAAAGCAAACCAAAGGCACACTGTCCAGATTCGCATCAGCGATTCCGGTAACCAGATTCGTCGCACCCGGACCGCTGGTGGCGATGCAGACGCCGACCTTTCCGGTGGAGCGCGCATACCCTTCAGCCGCGTGGACCAGCGCCAGTTCCTGACGAGGCAGGATCAGTTCGACTTCATCCTGCTTATACAGTTCGTCAAAAATACCGACTACCGTCGCACCGGGATAGGCGAATACTTTTTCCACGCCCTCCTCCTGGAGAGCTCTTATCAGAAGTTCATTTCCCGTGATTTTTGCCATTCTTCTTTTCCTCTGCTTCTGCTGTTTACTGCTCCTCTTCCTGCCGTTTGAACTGCTTGTACTTATCGAGCGCATCGTCACTCGCTTCCTTGAACAATTTTTCCGCATTGTCCGGGAAGGTAATCTTCAATGCCGCGTACCGGTTCTCGCCGTCCAGGAATTCCTCGTAAGGAATAGTTGCTTCCTTGGAGTCAACATGCATCTTAGGCCCGTCTTTAATGTCCGGGTTATATCTGTAAAGAGGCCAGTAACCTGACTGGACCGCACGTTTGACTTCTTCCTGCACATTGTGCATACCGGCCTTGATGCCGTGCACCGTGCAAGGCGTGTAAGCTACGATGACTGAAGGACCCTTGTGTTCCTCTGCCTCCTTGATGGCCTTGAGCAGCTGGTTGAAGTCATAGCCCATGGCAACCGTTGCCACGTAGACGTTGCCGTAGGTCTTCAGAATCTGGGCCAGATCTTTCTTTCTGCTCTTCTTTCCGGAAGCCTGGAATTCTGCTACCGCTCCCAGAGGCGTTGCCTTCGATGACTGTCCGCCTGTATTGGAATACACTTCATTATCTATAACGAAAACATTTATGTCTTCACCTGTTGCTATTACGTGATCCAGTCCGCCGAAACCGATGTCGTAAGCCCAGCCGTCTCCGCCGTACATCCAGAAGCTCTTCTTGGCCAGATAGTCTCTGCGCTCGAGAATCTCCTCTGTAAGCTCAATGAAGTCCTCTTCCATTGCGTTGGCCTGCTTGACGTCGCCTCTGACGACTTCCTCCATCTCATCGATGAGAAGGTCGGTGGCGTTCCTGTTTGCTTCCAGATCGTCATACGTATCGAGCCACTCGTAAGCGACGGAATTTCCGCCCGCCATCTCCAGATACTTCTTGACCAGGTCCTTCTGTCTCTCACGCTGCTGCTTGACTGACAGGTACATGCCCAGGGCCAGCTCAGCGTTGTTCTCAAACAGTGAATTGGTCCATGCGACGCCGTGTCCTCTCTTGTTCAGGCAATACGGAATACCCGGCATGCCGGATCCCCAGGCCTGTGAGCAGCCTGTTCCGTTGGCCCAGTACACTCTGTCTCCGAAGAGCTGCGTGAGCAGTTTCGCGTACGGCGTCTCTCCGCAGCCCGCGCAGGCAGCTGAGAACTCGCAAAGCGGCTGTCTGAACTGACTTCCTCTGATTGAGTAAGGCGCGAACAGATCGCCCTTATCCGAAAGATTCATTGCGTAATCCCAGTTCACCAGATCCTGCTCCGTCGGATGCGCCGGAACCATCTTGATTGCCGGTTCCTTCGCCGGACATACCGGCACGCAGGATCCGCATCCTGTGCAGTCGTGTGTGGATATCTGCAGACTGTACTGATACTTCGTTCCGCCCTTTGACTTGTATCCGCGGAGCGGCGCCATGTCGAATCCTTCAGGTGCGGCTTCCGCTTCCGCTTCATTGAGCAGGAACGGCCTGATGACGGCATGCGGACACACGAAGGAGCATCTGTTGCACTGGTTGCACTTATCCGGATCCCACACCGGAACGTGAACTGCCAGACCTCTCTTCTCGTATCTGGTGAGTCCCATATCGATGTGTCCGTCCTTCAGGTGCTTCATGATGCTGACAGGAAGATCGTCTCCGACCTGTCTGTCGATCGGCTTAACAACATTGTCTATGATCCAAGGGTTATTCGTCGTCTCTTCCGGTTCATCTTTGCAGTCTGCCCATGAAGCAGGCACGTTCACCTTCTGGAATCCTTCAACACCGGCTTCGATGCCGCGGATGTTCATCTTGACGACTTTGTTGCCCTTTGCTCTGTATTTCTTTCTTACGGCGTTTTCCATCTCGGTGATGGCCTGTGCCTTAGGAATGACTTCTCTGATCGTGAAGAATGCTGCCTGGAGAATTGAGTTCTTGTGGCTGCCAAGTCCGATCTCCTCGGCGATCTTCGTAGCGTTGATGATGTAGAAGTCGATATTTCTCTCAGCGAGAATTCTCTTTACCTTCGGTGACAGATTCTCTCCTACTTCTTCCAGTTCCCACGGACACTCAAGCAAAAGTGATCCGCCCGGCTTGATCTCATCCACTACATTGAATTCGTTGATGTAGTGATGGTTGTGGCATCCGACGAAGTCTGCCCACTTAACGTAATATGAGCTTCTGATTGGTGTCTTCGAAAACCGCAGATGGGACTTTGTCGTTCCAAGTGTTTTCTTGGCGTCATATTCAAAGTAAGCCTGACCGTACATGTCAGTCGTGCTGTTTATGATGTCAACGGTACTCTTGTTCGCACCGACGGTACCATCGCCTCCGAGACCCCAGAACTTACAGCTTACGAAGTCGTCGCCGACGATGTGGAACTCTTTGACCGGAAGTGACTTATGCGTCACATCGTCATTGATGCCGATGGTGAATCCTTCAACCGGTTCTGCTGCGGCCAGATTTTCGTAGACTGCGGCTATCTGTGCCGGATCCGTATCCTTGGAGCTGAGTCCGTAACGACCTCCGATGATCTTGATGTCGGTCTTGCCCGCTCTCAGGAAAGCAGTGCAGATATCCTGATAAAGAGGCTCTCCCAGATCTCCCATATTCTTGCATCTGTCGAGAACCGCGATTCTCTCGCAAGTGTCAGGCAGCACCTTGAACAGGTGTCTCTCGGAGAACGGTCTGTAAAGGTGAACCTGAATGAAGCCGACCTTCTTGCCTTCCGCGCAGAGGGTATCGACTGTCTGCTGAATCGCTCCTGTAACTGATCCCATAGCGATGATAATATCCGTCGCTTCCGGATCGCCGTAGTAATTAAAGAGTCTGTAGTCTTTGCCTGTGATGGAGTTCATCTGAACGAAGTACTTCTCAACGATGTCAGGAAGATCTGTGTAATCCTGATTGTTGGCCTCGCGGACCTGGAAGTACACGTCAGGGTTCTGTACTGTATTTCTAAGCGTCGGATGCTCCGGATTCAGTGCTCTGTCCTTGTGCGCCTTGACGTACTTCTTGTCCATGAGAGCTACAACTTCATCCATGTCAGGAATCTCGACCTTTGCAATTTCGTGGGACGTTCTGAAACCGTCAAAGAAATGCATGAACGGAATATTCGATTCCATGGCGGCCAGGTGCGCAACTGGCGTCAGGTCGACGACTTCCTGCACGCTGCCCGTGCAGTACTGCGCCCATCCGGTGTCTCTGCACGCCATTACATCCGAGTGATCTCCGAAGATACTCATGGCATGTGTTCCAACAGTTCTTGCAGCGACGTGCAGCACTGCCGGCTGCCTCTCTCCCGCGATTCTGTATAGGACAGGAATCATCAGCATCAGACCCTGTGACGACGTATAACTCGTCGTCAGAGCTCCTGTCTGAATTGCTCCGTGCACCGCGCCGATCGCTCCGGCTTCCGACTGCATCTCCGTCAGAGTGACAGTCTGCCCGAACATGTTCTTTCTTCCCTGTGCTGACCACTTGTCCGTCAGGGTGGCCATAGGCGAAGAAGGTGTGATTGGATAGATCGCCGCGACTTCCGTAAACGGGTACGCCATATAAGCAGCTGCTTCATTACCGTCCATCGTCATAAAAGTTTTTTCTGCCATGATTTCCTCTTTTCTTAAGCTTTTAAAACTGTCTGTTTATCTGTAATTGTTTTTTTATTGTTTTTGAAAAAACG
>CACYBO010000237.1 GCA_902772685.1 uncultured Eubacteriales bacterium
ATCCGTTTTGAAAACCAGATGATGATCAGCCCGTCCAGGTGCATCCGGTGCGGGGAGTGCGCGTCCGTCTGCCCGGAAGGCGGCATCACCATTTCTGAGGACGGCGTCGCCATCGACTTCACCGCGTGCAAAGCCTGCGGCGAGTGCGCCAAGGTTTGCTATACAAAGGCCATCACCTACGTGGCCGAGGAGATGACGGTAGAGGAGGTTATGGCCATTGTCCTGCAGGATAAGGAGTTCTACCAGGATTCCGGCGGCGGCGTGACCATCAGCGGCGGAGAGCCTTTGGCCCATGCTGCCTTTGCGCGTGCGCTGATCGATGCGTGCCGCGAAGAGGGCATCAATGTGTGCCTTGATACCTGCGGCTACGGAGACATGCAGCAGCTGATGGATCTGGCGAAGTCTTCGAATGTGACCCATGTGCTGTTCGATTTGAAGCATATGGATCCTGCGACCCACGAGCGGCTGACAGGCGTCCGCAACGAGCGGATCATCAGCAATCTGCGCGCTCTGGCGGCGGATCCCCAGACCCACGATAAGATCTGGGTGCGCATGCCCCTCATCAAAGGCCTCAACGACGGTGATGAGACCATCCGGGCTGCGTTGGTTTTGCTTGAGGAACTGGCGGTGAAGAAGGTGTCCCTGCTCGGATACCACGAGATGGGCGTGTCCAAAGCGCGCCACACGGGACTGGACTTCGACAGCTTCGAGGCGCCGTCCCACGAGCGGATGGAGGAAATCAAAGAACTGATGCGCGGTGCGGGAATCGACGCAGAGATTTCCGGCGTGAGTGTGTGAGATGTGCAGAACACCTGCACGGGAGAGGATGAAACTATGACAGTCAAAAACAGAATTGCAATCGTGACCGGCGGAGCGATGGGAAACGGAAAGGGCATCGCGGAGGTGCTCGCCTCCCAGGGCGCCCGTGTTGCGATTTTTGATAAGAGCGACATTTTAGATGAGACCGTGGCGGAACTTACAGGCAAAGGCTGCGATGTCTGCGGATTCAAAACGGACATCACGGACAGGGCGAACATCGACGACTCCGTCGCAAAGGTCATCGAGAAATATGGCCGGATCGACATTCTCGTCAACAACGCGGGCGTCATGAAGAACCTGCCGTTCCTGGAGACCGATATGAGTAATCTGGATTTTCATATCGACATCAAGATCAAGGGACCGTGGCATGTCTCACAGAGCGTCATTCCGCACATGGTCAAGAATAAGTACGGCCGGATCGTAACCATCGCGTCAGTGACCGGCGGATTTGTCGACGACGGCGGGGACATGTCCTATTCCATCACCAAGTCCGCCCTCATCGGATTCGGCAGATGCCTCGCCATGGAGTTCATCGAAGACGGCATAACCTCAAATATCATCTGCCCGGGCTACTGCAACACGCCGATGGTCGCGGGAGAAGCCGCGGAAGAGCGACCGGACGATCCGGAGGCCTTCCTGAAGGACCTGGCATCCAGTCTGCCGATCGGGAGACTGGGGCGTCCGGAAGACATCGGATTTTTGGTCAGCTACCTGGCCAGCGATGAAGCCAGCTTCATGACCGGACAGACCGTCGTAATCGACGGAGGATGCACATTGCCGGAGACGAATCTGGATCATTGATTTAGATTATTGAAATGTAATAAATAAACAGGAGGTCTAACACCATGAAGAAAGCAAGAACAGTGGCAGCTCTGTTGTTCGCTTTGCTTATGGTCTTTTGCTTTGTAGGATGCGGAGATCAGGGCAGCGGCGACGAGGCAGACATCGTCATCGCCAACGGCCTGGTGTACACGGCTGACGGGGACGGCACAACAGCCGAAGCCGTAGCTGTAAAGGGTGATGAAATCGTTTACGTTGGAGACGCGGCGGGCGCCGAAGAACTGACCGGAAAAGACACCCGCGTGATCGACATGGATGGCGGAATGGTCACGCCGGGATTCATAGACAGCCACCAGCATCCTTATGCAATGGCCGAAATGATGTTCTCAGCGCCGCTTTATGAATGCGAGACCGCTCAGGACTATCTGGACGAAGTCGCGAAGTACATCAAAGATAATCCTGACGCAGATAAGATCGTAGCAATCGGTTTTGAGAAGCCGATTTTTGACCAGATTTCACCGACGAAAGAAACGCTGGATAAAATTTCAAAGGATCTGCCGATCATCATGTTCGACACAGGTGAGCACGCGTCGCTGCTCAATACCAAGGCGCTTGAGGAAATCGGCTTCCTGAGTGATGACCTCAAACCTGAGCAGGGCGAGACCATTGAAAAAGATGAGAACGGCGAGCTGACCGGATGGATAATGGATTCAGAAAGAGTATACGGTTACTCCTCAACCTTCACAGAGGAGCAGA
>CACYBO010000238.1 GCA_902772685.1 uncultured Eubacteriales bacterium
ATGACTCAAATTTCTACACTATGAAGTTTTCAATGTGCGCGGCGTTTGCCGCCTCTCGCTTACCGCGAGCTTTTTTATATTACCCCAAGTCAACTCCCTTGTCAATAACTTTTTTCATGTTTTTTAAAGTTTTTTCACGGTATTTTTAAGGGCCCAAAATCCGGTCCGAAATGACTGTCTGACTGCTGAATAATATTGTACAAACCGGACTGATATGCTATGATGATGGCACGTAGAGTAGATATTGCGCGTCAAGTGTCATGAGATGGGATGTTGCTCATGAACGAAGGATCAGATCTGCGGTGTAATATCGCGTCCGCTACTACACTGTATATAATGAATACTTCTTTCATTTCGGTGTAGTTACTACGTTAAGCTATACCTATATGTGAAAGGAGTTTTTTTATGCAGTCTCTTGATAAAGGAAGAGAGCGAACCCTGCAGCTCGTTGTCATGGCACTGATGGTTGCTCTCATATTCATCTTCAGCAGATTCCTCGGAATCACGACTGATGTCATTCATCTGGGATTCGATTTCCTGCCGGTTGTTCTTATCGGATGTCTCTATGGGCCTGTCTGGGCAGCTGTCACCTATATGGTCGGTGATCTCGTCTGCGCAATACTGATGCCTTATGGCGTAATCAATCCCGGGCTCACTGTAATTGCCGGAATCATAGGTCTCGTATATGGTTTCGCTTTCTACAGAAGAGAACTCAGCGGCAAGTCGCTGATTATCGTTACGGCCATAGCTTCTTTTGTCGTCGCCGGAATCATCAAGCTCTTTGGAACATCGATTTGTCTGGCTGTGATGTACGGAACTCCGTACTGGCCGATGGTCATCAGCAGAATACCTAACTGTGCGCTGCTGTTTGTGATCCAGATGATCACCATCCCTCTGATATACAGATATGTCTACATACCTGTAAGACAAAGGATCGTCACTCAATGATCGTGTACATTTCTGCGGCGTCTTCCTTGCGGCAGGATTCCGTAAGGGCCTCGACTCTTGCAGTCAATGAGCCGTTTCCAAACTGTATGTGAATGATATCGCCGACCCTGACTTCCGTTCCGGGTTTGGCGATTTTTTCATTTACAGTTATTCTTCCCTGCTCACAGGCCTCCTTTGCCACGGTCCTTCTTTTTATGATCCGACTGTTTTTCAAAAATTTATCTATTCTCATATCACCGAATATCCAAGCTTCAATACTATAAAAAAACGGGCAGCCAAAGGCCGCCCGAATCTGACTGTCTTATTTGTTAACAGCGTCCTTGAGGGCTTTGCCTGCCTTGAATACTGGAGCCTTTGATGCTGCGATCGTAACAACCTCTTCAGGGTTTCTAGGATTTCTTCCCTGTCTTGCCTTCCTCTGACGTACTTCGAAAGTACCGAATCCTATAATCTGCACCTTTTCTCCATCCTTAAGTGCTTCTTCGATGCATGCTGTCATAGCGTTTACCGCTGCCTCAGCATCCTTTTTCTTTGCGCCGGTCTTCTCTGCTACTGCATTGATAAGATCTGCCTTATTCATTAATCATTTCCTCCTTATGTTTTAATCTCAAATGTCAAATCCCTTGATGTCAAATAATATTCATTGTTTCTTCACGCTGACAATTGTCCCATTTTACCATTCGATTGTCAATAGCAACGCGTGTGTTTTATTGTATTGTTTTTGAACCATCACCGGATGAATTGCTACCAGAGTCTGAGCTTGTCTCCTATGGCTGCGATCTTCGTTCCGAACTTTATGGACACGATTTCATCTCTGACGATTGCCTTTGTTTTGACGATCATAATGCCGTACACACATGCTCCGACAATGATCGCCGCAAGCGTAGCGATGCTGTTGTGGCCGGCCAGCATGAACAGCCTGTAGGCACCGTACACGATAACTGCCATAACGATTGCGGATACCGCCGGTTTCACCACAGTCTGCATGATCTGTATACGAACTCCTGTGAACCTTCTGACACAGAGATAATCCAGTGTCGCGGCGGTGAGATATGCGCACAGGGTACCTATAGCCGCGCCGACGATGTTGATGCTGCTGATTCCCACGAGAATCCATGTGATGATGATTTTGATGGCGATACCAATCGCCAGATTGATTACCGGCCAGTTCTGCTTGGTCAGGCCCTGCAGGATTCCTGTCATGGTAGTAACGAGGGCCAGGAAGATAAATCCCAAAGCTAGTACCTGCAGGCACGGCGTAGCGCTTACAGCGCTCTCCACCTGAAGAGGATACAGCAAAAGCAGCGATGGCTTTGCCAGAACCAAAAGCCCTGCTGCGCACGGCATCGCGATGATCGTGGTCATCCGGAATCCGAGCGCTATAGTGGAGTTCAGTCCTTCCCTGTCGTTGATTCTCTTGGCGGCGGATACCATCGGAACAATGCTGACGATGATAGCCTGCATGAATACCTGTGGGAATCCGATGATCGGATCGGCCATGCTCGTCAGCTGGCCGTAAAGATCCTTTGCTGCTTCTGTCTCCCATCCTGTCTGCAGAAGTCTGTAGTTTACGATTGATGCATCGATGGAATTCATCAGAGGCAGGAGCGCCGCTCCAATCGTAATCGGAATGGCTATGATCGTGATCGTCTTGAGTATATGGCCGGAAGACTCCCTGACCGTGTTCTTGTCTCTTCTGATTCTCGCTCTGATCGCTTTTTTGTTCGCTGAATAAATCAGTAGAACTGTTATGAGTCCGGCGACTGCGCCTGCGGAGGCCCCAAAGCATCCTCCCGCCGCGCCTCTGGCGCCCGGGTCATACTGTTCAGCAAACAATGTGCCGTTGATCATGTAATAGCCAAGGGACAGGCCTACTCCCACCCTGAATATCTGCTCCATGATCTGGGAAACAGCTGTCGGATTCATATTCTGCTGTCCCTGGAAATATCCTCTGTACGCAGACATAATCGGCACGATAATCAAGGCCGGTGCAGTTGCCTGCATCGCCAGAGCTGAACCCGGAATGTGTATGAAGTGCTCCGCGATGGGACCGGCCCCAAACAGCACTATAAGACCGCCCAGCACGCCCAAAGCTGTCATCAGCAGTCTGGACAGTCTGAATACTCTCTCCGCCTCCTTGTACTGGCCGACCGCATATCTCTCTGAGACCATCTTGGATGTTGCTACAGGAAGACCTGCGGTTGAGATTACCAGCAGAACGGAATAAATAGCATATGCAGGCGCGTAGTTCGCCATGCCGTCTGCACCGATCCAATTGGTCAGAGGAATCCTGAAGAAAGCGCCGAGGATCTTGACTATGAACCCGGCCGCCGCCAGAATTGCTGCACTTGTAACTAGAGATTTTTTACTCATTCTATCCTTTCTACATGAGCGGCGCGATCAGTTTCAGCGCCCTGCCCCATACCTTCGTCAGGAGAGGTGTCTCCTTACATTGCCTCAGAGTGATGCGCTGGCATTCTTTCAGCGTCTCTTTGAAGTCCGCTTCCACGTCATCTACAATAGGATTATGCCATATATACGCCGCACATTCAAAGTGCAGAAACATACTCCGGAAATCCATGTTGATGGTTCCGACGACCGCTTTCTCATCATCACTTACAAAATTCTTCGAATGAACGAAGCCCGGAAGATATTCATATATCTTGACCCCTCCTCTGATCAGTTCCTCGTAGTGGGTTCTGGCCAGCGCATAGGCGTATCTCTTGTCCGGAATGTGAGGCATTATGATTTTAACATCTATCCCCCTCTGCGCCGCGAAGATCAGCGAATTCGTCATCTCTTCATCTATTATAAGGTAAGGCGTCATAATATGCACATATCTGCTCGCTCTGTTCAGTATGTCCATATAGACTCTCTTGCCAACATCCTCATTGTCGAGCGGGCTGTCGCCGTACGGAACGAGGTATCCGCCATAGGATGCGTTCCCGTCCTCTTCCGAAGGCCTGTACATGTATCTGCTGTAGAGCTCAGGCGTTTTGCTTTTTACGTTCCACATCTGAAGGAACATTAGCGTGAAGCTGTTTACCGCCTTGCCTTTGACCATGATTGCGGAATCCTTCCACACGCCGAAGCGCTTTTTCCTGTTGATATATTCATCCGCCAGATTCACGCCGCCCGTAAACGCGGTATGCCCGTCGATGACCACGATCTTCCTGTGATCTCTGAAGTTCTGATGGGTCGTGATGACCGGGAGCATCGGCGAGAACACCCTGCACTGTATCCCCCAGGCCTCCATCACGCTCGGATAGCGCTTCGGAAGGTTCATCATCGTATTGGTACCGTCGTAGAGAACCCTGACTTCCACGCCCTCTTTGACCTTTTCCCTCAGGATTTTCAGAACCTCGCCCCACATTTCACCTTTTTCGATAATGAAGTATTCCATGAAGATGAACCTGCGGGCGGTTTTCAGTTCCCTCAGCAGAGCTTCATACTTGTGCTGTCCGAATGGATAATACTCCATGCCGCATTTGTCATATACCGGATAGTGGGCCTCTTCGAAGAGATACTTGAACAGACCGTATTCGTTGCCGGCGTCTACAATAAGCCTGTCGACCGTATCCTTCTCCGGCAAAAGCCACGGTCTCTGCTCATTGAGCTGCTCATCAATCCTTCTGGCTATATACCTCGTTCCGGGCTGCAGCCTCGTGTAAATAAAAAAAGGTACGCCAAGAATCGGCGTAGCCACAATCAATATGATCCACATCAGTTTGAAACTGGAATTCAGTCTGTCATTGATCAGATAGACGAGAACGATAATCGCGAGCACACCAACAGCATAGTTGGCAATGAGGATCTCCTTCATGCCAAGAAATCCGATTCCTCCTACGATAACAGCAATCTGTATCAGAATGAGGAATACAAATATAGTTGTCCGCCCAAAGAGGACCTTCCACAGTCCTCTGATTCTTACTCCCATTCTCTTTGAATTCTTGTTCTTCTTATTCCGACTCAAGCCATGTGATATACGGCAGATTCCTGTATCTCTGATCATAGTCAAGACCATATCCCACAATGAATCTGTCGTCTACTGTGAACCCCACATAGTCCGCTTTGATATCCACACGTCTCCCCTCAGGTTTATCGAGCAGTGAGCACAGCTTCACAGTCGCTGCGCCGCGGCTTCTCAGATACCCTTCCAGATAGTTCAGAGTGACGCCTGAATCAACGATATCCTCTACAATGATAACATCCTTGCCGTCGATGTCTGTCTCCAGGTCCTTGTTGATTTTAACGACACCGGAAGACTTCGTAGCAGCGCCGTAACTGCTCACGGCCATGAAATCGATAGTCATATCAAGCGTGATGCGCTTCATGATGTCAGCCATCCATGGCACAGCGCCGCGGAGAATCCCGACCAGGATGATTTCCTTGCCCGCGTAGTCTTCGCTGATCTGTCTTCCGATCTCTGTTGCTTTTTCCCGAATCTGTTCTTCCGTTATAAGCACTGTTCCGATAACGTTCTCATTCATGGTCTTTTTCCTCCGTCTTGCCGCCTTCCACTTCAAACTCTACGTCATCCACTATATCGCTGTTCTTGTACTTCTTTGACAGGTCCCGGTTTTTCTCTCCTGTCCAGTACACGTCCAGTTCTTTTTTCAGATACCAGATGATCAGCAGCCAGACCACCACATCATCGATGAGACTGAGCGGAAAGACCATGGCCGGTATCAGGTCAAAAGGAAGAAACAGGTATACAATACCCGCTATGATAATCGCCTTCTTTGATTTCGGCACAGTCTTGTCAGCCATCATGAACCGGATGGCCTTGAATCTGCTCAGTATTACCCTAAAACTCCAAAACTGCATTTCTACTCTCCCAACAGCTCCCCGATCACGTCGAGCAGCTCTTCATACCCCGTGCGTTTCAGCGCTGATACGGGAATCACTATGTCATCCTTGCCCAGCTTAAGTGTCTGTCTGATCTGTTTGAGCTGTTTCGGAATCTGGTTTCTTGAAACCTTATCGGCCTTTGTGGCCACCACGATTCCATCGAGCCCGTAGTAACGGAGATACTCATACATCTCAACGTCCTGCCTGGACGGTGCATGCCGTATATCCACAAGCTGAACGACCTTAAGAAGATTCTGTCTCTCCTGCAGGTACTTTTCGATCATGCTGCCCCACTCCTGCGAGACAGACTTCGAAACTTTAGCGTAACCGTAGCCCGGCAGATCGACAATCCGGAACGCATCATTGATCACATAGAAATTGATGGTCCGGGTCTTTCCGGGGCTTCCGCTGACCCTGGCCAGTTTCTTCCGCCCTGTGAGAAGATTCAGCAGCGATGACTTGCCAACATTCGATCTCCCCGCAAAAGCAATCTCTTTCAGGTTTTCCGGAGGATACTGAGACGGCTTTACCGCAACCGCCTCAATATCCGATTTCGTTATCTTCATATCCAGTTCAGCGCACAAGCACTTCTTTAAGCGCATCGTTTACATTGCTCAAAAGAACAAATTCCATCTCGTTTCTGACTGTCTCCGGTATATCAGCGATATCCGGCTCGTTATCCTTTGGAAGGAGTACCTTCCGGATTCCCGCTCTGTGGGCAGCCATCACCTTTTCCCTGATTCCTCCAACAGGAAGCACTTTGCCTCTGAGCGTGATCTCTCCCGTCATAGCTACATCCTTTCTGACAGGTATTCCCGTCAGTGTGGAAATCATGGAAACGCACATGGTAACTCCGGCCGACGGACCGTCCTTAGGCGTCGCTCCTTCCGGAATGTGTAGATGAAGATCCTTGTCCTTGTAGAAATCCTCATCGATGCCGAGCTTGTCGGCAACAGATCTGATGTAACTGATTCCTGTCTTTGCAGATTCCTGCATGACATCGCCCAGCTGACCTGTCAGAACGATCTTTCCTGTTCCCGGAACCGCTGTCGTCTCGATGAACAGCGTCACTCCGCCGACGATCGTCCATGCCAGACCTGTGCTTACGCCCACTTCCTTCTTGTTTCTGATGATATCGAAGTGGTACTTTTTCTTGCCGAGGTACTCTTCGACTTTCGAAGCGTTCAGGCTGACTTTGTCTTTGTTTCCCGTAACGTATCTGCGGGCCACTCGCCTGCAGAGCGTGCCGATTTCACGCTCGAGATTACGCACGCCGGACTCTCTCGTGTAGTAGTTGATGATCGTCTTGATGCCGGTCTTGGTGAAGCTGATATTCTTGCTCGTCAGACCGTTCTCTTTAATCTGCTTCGGCACGAGATACTTCTGGGCGATCTTGAGCTTCTCTTCTTCTGTGTAACCGCTGACCTCAATGACCTCCATTCTGTCGAGCAAAGGCCTTGGAATGGTCTCTGTGGTGTTTGCCGTTGTGATGAACATGACCTTGGAAAGGTCGAACGGCACCTCCAGGAAGTGGTCGGTGAAGTCCTTGTTCTGCTCAGGATCCAGCACTTCCAGCAGAGCTGACGCCGGGTCTCCCTTGTAGTCCGCACCGATCTTATCCACTTCGTCAAAGAGGAATACCGGATTTTTGGTTCCGCATTCCTTGATGGAGTTGATGATCCTGCCCGGAATCGCACCGATGTACGTCCTCCTGTGGCCTCTGATCTCCGCTTCATCACGTACGCCGCCCAGAGACATTCTGACGAACTCCCTGCCGATTGATCTTGCGACGGACTTGGCAATCGATGTCTTGCCTGTTCCCGGAGGACCTACAAGGCACAGGATCGGGCCCTTTAGACTCTCTGAAAGCCTGATGACAGCCAGATACTCCAGAACTCTCTCCTTGACCTTATCCAGTCCGTAGTGATCCTCGTTGAGGATCTTTTCCGCCTTGACCAGATCGATGTTATCCTCACTGGTCTTGTTCCAAGGCAGTTCCAGCACGGTCTCAATATATGTTCTGCTGACAGTCGCCTCAGCCGATGAAGGCTGCATCTTGGCGAATCTGTTGATCTCTTTCTCGATCTTGGTTGTGATCTTCTCGTCCAGTTTCAGCTCCTCGAGCTTCGCTTTAAAGTCGGCGACCTCATCCTCGAGTTCCTCGACTCCTCCCAGTTCCTCCTGGATAGCCCTGAGCTGCTCACGCAGGTAGTACTCGCGCTGGTTCTGGTTGATCTGCGACTTCACCTTTGTGGAGATATCCTGCTCAATCGTGAGGATTTCGATCTCCTTGCGGAGGATATCGTTGAGCTTCCTCAGTCTCTCCTTCTGGTCGAGTGTCTCCAGGATAGTCTGCTTGTCCTCGATCTTTATCTCGATGTGGGACGCGATCATATCCGCCATCCTGCCCGGTGATTCGATAGTCACAACAGACGCGAAAACTTCCGGTGCCAGATTCTGATCGATGTTGATATACTCATCGAAACTTCCGAGCACTGTCCTCATCAGCGCCTCTGCTTCGGAATCAGGCTCTCCTTCATCTTCCTGCAAAGGCTTTATGCGGCATTTGAAGTATGGCACTTCGAAGAGCACTTCTTCGATGGTGCCTCTGCAAAGGCCTTCCACCAGAACGCGGATCGAATCCCCCGGCAGCTTGAGCATCTGCTTGATCTTGCCGATTGTACCTATCTTGTAGAAATCATCCGGTGTCGGCAGATCCGTATTTTCATCCATCTGTGAAGAAAGGAAGATGAACTGGTTGTTCACCATCGCCTTCTCCAGAGCGTTGATTGATTTTTCTCTGCCGATGTCAAAATGCAGAACCATGTTAGGAAATACCGAGAGACCTCTGAGAGGAATCATCGGCAGATCCACAAATTCTGCATCTGCGAAATGATTATTCTTTCTGTTTTCTTCCATAAATTGTTCCCCTTTTATCTATCTCTTTCTCTGTTGTTATGCTTCTTTCGGCTCTTCGAGTTCAGGCTCTTCAGAACCGGCCTCTTCGAGAATCAGTTCCGGATCCTGTCCGTTCTCTACTGTATCCTTCGTTATGACGCACTTTCTGACATCCTTCCTCGACGGCAGCTCGAACATAACATTTGTCATCATTTTTTCCATAATCCCGCGCAGGCCTCTGGCTCCGGTCTTTCTCTCCAGTGCCAGGTCCGCAATCGCTCCTATGGCGTCATCCGTGACCTCAAGTTCCACCCCATCGAAGGCAAGCAGTCTTTCATACTGTTTGACAAGTGCGTTCTTAGGCTTCGTCAGGATGTCCACAAGGGCTTCCCGCGATAATTCCTCCAGCGTGACGAGCACAGGAAGTCTTCCCACGATTTCCGGAATCAGACCGTACTTCATAAGATCCTCCGGAGCAGCGTGTTTCAGGATTTCTTCCTTCTCGAGCTTATTGCTGCTCACATCGGAGTTGAATCCTATAACCTTTTCGCCGATTCGCTTCTGAACGACCTTCTCGAGCCCGTCAAAAGCTCCGCCGCAGATGAACAGCACATTCGTCGTATCAAACTGGATGAACTCCTGATGCGGGTGCTTGCGCCCTCCCTGCGGAGGGACATCGGCGATCGTGCCTTCTATGATCTTCAGGAGCGCCTGCTGCACGCCCTCTCCGCTGACATCACGTGTGATGGATGGATTCTCGGATTTGCGCGCGATCTTGTCGATTTCATCGATGTAGATGATGCCTCTCTGCGCCTTTTCGATATCAAAGTCGGCCGCCTGTATGAGTCTGAGGAGAATATTTTCAACATCGTCACCCACATAACCGGCTTCTGTTACAGTTGTCGCATCCGCTATCGCGAATGGTACGTCGAGGATCTTTGCCAGTGTCTGTGCCAGAAGCGTTTTACCGCATCCGGTCGGTCCGACCATAGCGATATTGCTCTTCTGGATTTCAACATCATTCTGGTCGTCATTCTGGCTCAGGATGCGCTTATAGTGGTTGTAAACCGCTACGGCAAGAGTCTTCTTCGCCTCCTCCTGACCGATCACATACTGAGACAGGATCTCGTCTATTTCCTTCGGCTTCGGGATGTAGACCGGTTCCCCTTCGACAACATTATCACGTTTTGCCGCCTGATCCTCTCTGAGTATTTCATTGCAGAGCTGAACACACTCATCACAGATATACAGCCCGTTGCCGTTTATGAGTTTTCTGACCTGGCTCTGGGGTTTTCCGCAAAATGAGCATCTGAGCTCGTTGTTTTTGTCGTACTTTGCCATTCTATCTCTATCCTTTTACCTGTCTTCGATGACCTCATCGATTATTCCATATTCCTTCGCTTCTTCTGCAGACATGAAATTATCCCTGTCCGTATCAGCGGTCACCTTCTCCAGAGGCTGCCCGGTGTTCTCGCTCAGGATTCTGTTCAGTTTCTCCCTCGTGCGCAGGATCCAGTCCGCGTGGATCTTAATGTCCTCGGCCTCACCTCTTACACCTCCGATCGGCTGATGGATCATGATCTCCGCGTTCGGCAGACTGTAGCGTTTGCCTTTGCATCCCGCTGACAGAAGGAAGGCTCCCATGCTTGCCGCCATACCGACGCAAATGGTGGATACTTCCGGCTTGATGTACCGTATCGTGTCATAAATAGCCATACCGGCGGTCACGCTGCCGCCGGGGCTGTTTATGTAGATGTTGATGTCCTTATCCGGATCCTCTGCTTCTAGAAACAGAAGCTGGGCCACGACCACGCTCGCAACGCGGTCGTCTATTTCCTCGCCTATGAATATGATTCTGTCTTTGAGAAGTCTTGAGTAGATGTCGTATTGCCTTTCGACGCCACCCGACTGTTCTATTACATATGGAATCATCCTGTTATCCTTCCTGTGTCTCAGGTTTACTTGATTACTGCGTTGTCATAAACGAAATCTACAGCTTTTCTCATCTTGAGATCGCCGCCGACTGTCGCAACGTTCTGAGGTCCGATTGCCTCAACGAGCTTATCGACTTCCATGCCGTACTGTTTTGCCATCTCTTCGAGGTACTCCTTGATTTCCTCTTCTGTTACTTCGAAGTTCTCCTGATCGACGATCTTCGCAACGATCATCCTTGTCTTTGTCTTCTTGTAGGCGTCTTCTCTTACGTTTTCTCTGAACTTAGCCATGTCCTCACCCATGAACTGGATGTAGGTGTTCAGATCCATACCCTGCGCTCTCAGCTGCTGGTCGAACTGCTGCAGTGAGCTGTCGATCTCTTCCTCAACCATTACTTCAGGAACCTCAATGTCGTTCGCTTCGAAGATCTTCTCGATGACACTGTTCTTCATCTGATCCTCTGCTCTCGCCTCGGCTGCCTTCTGCAGTTCTTCCCTCTTGCTGGCTTTCAGCTCGTCGAGTGTATCGAATTCGCTGACATCCTTTACGAAATCATCATCGATTTCCGGAACTTCCTTTTCCTTGACTTCGTGAACCTTGCACTTGAAGATTGCTTCCTTGCCTGCCAGATCTTCGGAATGATATTCCTCAGGGAATGTCACCTTGACCTCTACGTCCTCGTCCTTTGAAGCACCGATCAGCTGCTCCTCGAATCCCGGGATGAATGTGCCTGATCCGATCTTGAGCGGATATCTCTCAGCTGTTCCGCCTTCGAACTGGTCATCGCCTACAAATCCTGCGTAATCGATCAGAACCGTGTCTCCGTCCTGCGCCGGTCTGTCAACTTCGACCATGCGGGAGTTTCTGTCTGCCATGTTTGCAATTTCCTTATCTACGTCCTCGTCAGTGACTTCGGCAGGAACTCTCTCTATTTCAACGCCTTTGTAGTCAGTTACTTCAAATTCAGGATAACATGTTACTGTTACTGTAACGTCAAAGCCTTCGCCCTTCTTCGTCTGGCTGACTTCTGTTCTCGGGTAGTCGATAACCTCCAGATCCAGCTCATCCATTGCGAGCGGATAATTCAGGGAGAACAGGTTGTTGATCGCATCATCGAAGAATATGGTTTCGCCGTATCTCTTCTCAATGATGCTTCTCGGGGCCTTGCCCTTTCTGAAACCGTCTATCTCGAACTTATCCTTTTCCTTCTGATAGACCTTTACGATGGCTTCTTCGAACTCTTCAGCCGTGAATTCCATCTTGAATTTAACTTCGTTGTTTTCTCTTGAAATAAATGTTGATTTCATTAATATGTCTCCTCCTCGGTTTTTTACATATAGTACACATGATTATACCTCTTTTGCCCTTGGTTTACAAGGAGAAACGCCTAAAAAAAGAGAGGCTTTGAAAGCCTCTGAAATGTGCATTATCCGGTTGGATATCTATTTGCAGTTTTCCTCGATCATACGCAGACCGCGGGAGTATTTGCTGCGGTTCTCCTCTGTGAGTCCGTACTCTTCCTGGAACAGTTTCCCGATCCGCACCAGTTCCTCCGTTTCCCCGCTGAACAGTTCGATCTCCGCCTCATTGATCGTCTGGATGCCGTAGTCGGTGATGAGTTCCCCATTGTCGATCGAAATCTCAAACAGCCCTTCTCCTGTATCGATCCGGAATCTCCTGCGGTTGCAGGATGTCTGAAGGATGCACTTCAGTTCCTTACCCTCTGCAAACTTATACACTTCGGATCCGATGCTGCTCTGACGGAACACCTCAAGGTCCGGCGTATCATCCTCAACAGGGACATTGACTTCTTCTCTGACATGAAGTCCGTCTTCGCTGTGCCCTTTCCATTTGAGAGAAGCGACGAGACGCTCTCCTTCGCGCCTGACTCTGTAGGCGACCTCGTTCCTGACAAGATCGAAACTTTCCGTATCGAAGTATCTGGCGTCGATATTCAGTTCCTCTCTCGTTTCAGGCTCCTCCATGTCACTGAAGAGTCTGTCCTCCCATATGCGCTGGGCAGTTTCTTTATCGGGAATATTGTATTTCAGTTCTATTTCCATCGTTTTACCTCGCTCTGTGAAATAGTCTCTAAACCCCGTCCCAAAAAAAGAATACCCGTCAATGATAGTATTTTATCCTGTAAATGTCAACTGCAAAGGCAATTTGTACCTTTGTATGAAAAAAACGGACTGCCGTGTGAACGGCAGTCCGGGCAATATTGCCTTTGCTTTTAGAATCCGGAGAGTACGAACTGGTTTCCGGATGCAATCAGTACGAAGAACAGTACGAACAGAGCGCAAAGTACGATGAATACAACTTTGTCGTATACCTTCGGGAAGATTGGGCCGCCCTCTTCTCTTCTCTTGATGATGTAGATGATCACGCCCGGCAGGTACATGAGAGCACATACCAGGATATATGAGAATGAAGAAGCGTACAGCATCCAGATTCCGTAGATGGAACCGATGATCGCTGCCAGCCAGGTCCACACTCTGCCGCTGCCTGAAAGACCTGCAGTCAGTTCACCGTTATAGGAAAGCTTGAACGCGTAGAACGCAGACAGCATGTACGGGATCATGATCGCGATCGTCGACAGGTAGTAGCAGTTCTGGTAGGAAGCCGAGTTGATGGTTGCAACAATCATGAATACTTCAACAAACAGTGCGCTGAAGATGATTGAGTACATCGGCTGATCCTTCTTGTTTCTCTTTACGAAGATTTTAGGGAAGCACTTCATGTTTGCAGGTCCGAAAGCTGAATCGGAGCACAGGATGACATAAGTCAGAAGAGCGCATCCGATGGAGATGACAGCTGCAATATTTACGAGCGTTGCACCCCAAGGTCCAACAATGTATTCCATAACGCCTGCCATGGAGAATGTGTAGTTGTCAGTAAATGATACTAATGTATCATGATCTGCAACACCCATGGACAGGAAGGAAATGATGAAGTAGAGCGCGAACAGAGCTACGAATGAAATGATGGAAGCTCTGCCGGCAAGCTTCGTATCCTTCGCACGGGTTGATATAACAACGGCTCCTTCGATACCGATGAATACCCATACTGTAGTGAAGATGCAGGCCTTCGTCTGTTCGAAGACTGACATGCCGCTTCCTTCACCGGTAAAGTTGTTCATGAACGTGTCGAAGTCGAACGCACCTGCGAAGATGGCTGCGAATACCAGGAAGACGATCGGGATCGCCTTGAAGATTACCGCAACCGCATTGATGATGACCGCCTGGTTTACGCCGTTCAGCAGAAGCAGAACCAACAGCCACAGGATGACCGAACCGATGATCAGTGAAGCGAAGTTCATGCCGTCGCCGAGGAATGGCAGCAGTTCGGAAAGTGATCCCAGGAATCCGGTTGAGAATGTTACATAGGCGAGAATCGCTGAGAGCCAGTAGCCCCATGCGGAGTTGAAGCCTATGTACTCGCCGAATCCTGCACGTGCGTAACTGTAGATGCCTGAAGTCAGCTCAGGCTTGACGATTGTAAGTCTCAGGAAGCATCCTACCAGGCCCAGCATACCGATGAATGTGATTGCCCAGCCGAGGAGTGTTCCCAATGTGTATGCACCGGCGTAAGCGAAGTCACCTGACAGCGCGAACACTCCGGATGCCAGCGTGCAGCCTACTGAGAACAAGACCAGAGGCAGCATGCCCAGAGTTTTTTGATTTGTTTGCATTTTGTTTCACCTCAAAAATTAATTATTACTCATTTACAGATATTAGATCATGATGAACTTTTCATCTTATGCCCAGAATCTCAGTGACAGACAGGAAAGTCCGCCGTCGATCTTTCTGAATTCCGATGTGTCAACGATCAGTGTCTCGTATCCCAGATCCTGAACTGCTTTCAGCACTGCAGGATATCCTTCCGGAACGATTACTGTCTCGTTCATCCAGATGCAGTTTGCGCCGTATGCTTCTTCTTCAGGAACAACGACCTTGTTGTACTGTTCGAACTCAGGCTTTGTGATGAATTCGCCCGCAACGAGCATGTTGTTGTGCTCAAGATAGTTGACGCCTGTCTTCAGGTGCAGAACCTTCTCGAGAGGAACCTGTACGCACTTCATTCCGTACTTGTTCAGAATCTCTCCCAGCTGTCTGATGCCTTCTTCGTTTGTTCTTGCGGAAAGACCAACGTAGAAAGTATCATCCACCATCATGACGTCGCCGCCTTCCAGAGTCCCCGGGTCCTTGATGTATTCTATTTTGTCGTCGGGGAAGAACTTCCGGATCGCACCGATGATTTCATCCTTTTCGCCGTTTCTTGACTCCGCGCCGGGATTCGTAATGATTGCGCATGCCTTTGTGATGAGCGCCGGGTCTTCTACAAAGCAGGAGTCCGGATATCTCTCATCCGCCTCAAGTACCGTAACTTCCACTCCGCACTTCTTCAGAGCTTCGATGTACTTGTCATGCTGCTGCAGTGCTTTTTCATAGATCGGCTGTCCCAGCTCAGGTGCTGAAGTGATGCCGTCACAGACTGCCCTGCACGGTCTTCTGACGATAACATTGTTGAATTTAACCATTTTTCTTCCTCCAATATATTTTTAGCTTACCGCTATACTAACTTGAATGACTGCATTATAACACCCGTGTATACAGAATACAACCCACTATCATTCCATCTGCACAGAAGCAGATTACCTGTCATAAACATCTCCGCCCTCCGCGTCATACGCGACTATGAGGGGCATATCCTTCACATACAGTTTCCGGATTGCCTCCGTACCCGTTTCCGCAAAGGCTACGACCTCGGACGCCTGAATGCTCTGGGCGATCAAAGCTCCGGCACCGCCGATTGCTGCAAAGTAGACTGCGCCCTCTTCCCGCGCGCAGTTCTTCACTTCATCACCTCGCGGCCCCTTTCCGATCATGCCCGTCAGACCGAGTTTCAGAAGCGTCGGAGTGAAGCTGTCCATCCGGTAGCTTGTCGTAGGTCCTGCCGACCCGATCGGATAGCCGGGGCGCGCCGGCGTCGGTCCCATGTAATAGAATACCTGATTTTCGATCTGCAAAGGCAGCGGCTCTCCGTCCGCAATCATCTCCGTAAGCCTTTTGTGGGCCGCGTCCCTTGCCGCGTAGATGGTGCCGGTCAGAAGGACACTGTCCCCTGCCCGGAGCACGCTCAGTTTTTCCTTTGTAAAGGGTTCTGTGATTGTATGCTGCATAATGTGACCTTCTCCTGCTCCTTACAGTGTGATTTCCTCATGCCGGCTCACGTGGCAGTTGATGTTCACCGCCACAGGAAGACCTGCAATGTGCGTCGGCGCGGCGATAACATTTACAGCCAATGCCGTGGTGCTGCCGCCGAAGCCCTGCGGTCCGATGCCGAGGTCGTTGATTCGCGTCAGAAGCCGCTCTTCCATTTCAGCGTAGAACGGGTCTTCATTATGCTGTCCAATCGGTCGCAGCAGCGCTTTCTTCGCCATCAGAGCGGCTTTGTTGAAGTTCCCTCCGATTCCAACGCCGACGACGATAGGCGGACAAGGTCTGCCTCCTGCATCTTCGCAAACTTTGACGATAAAATCCTCTGCGCCTTCAACACCTTCGCCCGGTGTCAGCATCCTGATCTGGCTCATGTTCTCTGAGCCGAATCCCTTCGGCGCCACTGTGACTTTCACTTTATCCCCGGGAACAATATCTATATTGATGTCGGCAGGCGTGCTGTCTTTTGTATTCTTGCGCCGGAACGGGTCTTCCACGATGGTCTGCCGCAGATATCCCTCTGCGCATCCTCTCCTGACGCCTTCATTGACGGCTTCATGGAGATCTCCTCCTGTCAGGTGAACATCCTGCCCGATTTCCAGGAATACGCAGGCCATGCCCGTATCCTGGCAAATCGGGAACACGCCCTCCGCCGCGATTTTCAAATTCTCTTCAATGCTTCCAAAAACACTGCGCGCAATCTCAGATTCTTCCGCTGAAGCACACGCCGACAGGCATTCGCTGACATCCTCTCCAAGGAAATAATTGGCGTGCACGAACATCTCCGCGACCGCGTCTGTGATTTCTGCTACATTCAGTTCTCTCATACTCCTATGCCTCCCGCAAAATTATAACAAAGGCAATCTCTATGCGCAACGCACCGCCGGTGACGGCGGACAGCGGCCAGCGGTGGTGGCGGACAGCGGCCAGCGGTGGTAGCGGACAGCGGCCAGCCGGGGATTGTACGAGCGTTATCCGCAAGAGCAGGAACAACCATGTGCGAAATGAACGAAGAGAATAGTTAAATCCCGGACATGTCTGAGAGCGTATGCTCGAGTTTGTCCGGGATTCTATTCTCTGTGAATGAGCACGTATGGTTGTCTGCGATGAGGACCTAGCAAGGGCAATCCCCGGTTGGCCCCTAGTCCGCTATGTCTGCGAGCTGCTTGCGCACGCTGTCGAAGGACGTCGACCCTTCCGACTTCTTCGCCCTGATGCAGTTTTCAATGGAAATAGCATCGTAAATATCTTCACCAAACGCATCGGAGAAGGACTTGAATTCCTCCATCGTCAGCTCGTCCAGAGCCTTGCCCTCACCGATTGCGTAGAGCACCATTCTTCCGATGATCTCATGACAATCCCGGAACGGAATGCCTTTGCCCACCAGATAGTCCGCAGCATCCGTGGCGTTCATGTAGCCGTACTTCGCCGCCTTCGACATGCTGTCCTTCCTGACAGCCATAGTGGAAATCATCTCAGTGAATATCCCAAGGGAGTTCTTCACAGTATCCGCCGCGTCGAATACAGGTTCTTTGTCCTCCTGCAGGTCTTTGTTATACGCCATCGGGAGGCCTTTGCATACGGTGAGCAAAGCCATCAGATCCCCGTAGACCCGTCCGCTCTTACCCCGGATCAGCTCCGCCATATCCGGATTCTTCTTCTGCGGCATGATACTGCTGCCTGTAGCGTATGCATCATCGATCTCCACAAAACCGAATTCCACGCTGCTCCAGAGGATCAGCTCCTCACAGAAGCGGGACAGGTGCATCATGCAGATACTGCAGCAGTTCAGAAATTCAATTGCAAAATCCCGGTCCGCGACGGCGTCCATCCCATTCGGCAGAACGCTGTCGAATCCCAGTTCATCCGCCAGGAACTGTCTGTCTGTGTTGTAAGTCGTTCCCGCCAGCGCGCCGCTCCCCAGCGGCAGCCTGTTGATACGTTTCAGCCCATCTGCAAAGCGCTCTCTGTCCCTGCCGAACATCTGATAATAGGCCAGCAGATGATACGCCAAAGTTACAGGCTGTGCCCTCTGCAGGTGGGTATATCCCGGCATCACGGTTTCCTGATGCGCCTCAGCAAGTTCCTTCAAGGTCTGCATCAGCTCCGCCAGTTTTTCCTCAATCAGGGCTGTTTCCCTGCGCAGGCACATGCGCAGATCTACCGCCACCTGATCGTTCCGGCTTCTGGCAGTATGGAGTTTTTTCCCCGTCTGCCCGATTCGCTCCGTCAGGATTGTCTCGATGCTCATGTGGATGTCTTCCCCTTCAATGGAGAATTCGATCTTTCCCGCTTCGATGTCCTCCAGAATCTCGCCGAGAGTTTTGATGATAAGGTCAGCCTCGTCTGCGCTTATGATGCCCTGCTTTCCCAGCATACGGGCATGGGCGATACTGCCGGTGATATCCTCTTCATACATCCTCTGATCAAATGGGATGGATGCGTTGAATTCATCACTCGACGAAGTCGCCTCCTTTGAGAACCTTCCTTTCCAGAGTTTCATGGTATACTGCACCTCCTTCGGCTGTCTGTTTCTGGATCGCTCTGATTTTCAGCGGCAGTGACCACAGATTGATGAATCCTTCTGCGTCATACTGGTTGTATACTTCATCCTTACTGAATGTGGCAAATTCTTCG
>CACYBO010000239.1 GCA_902772685.1 uncultured Eubacteriales bacterium
GCGAACGGAATTGTAAATGCGCGCATACTCGAGGACGGAATCGCAATGTCCGTCTGCAGCGGGCAGACCATCAATACACAGGTCATCAACTCCCAGGTGGCGGACGAACTGCTCACAATCAAGGGGACCGTGGCAAGCTTTGTCGCAGGCCGCAACGAAGACGGCATGACAGTCGTCAGCGCAAGATCTTTAGGGAATATGAATGTCCAGACGATCATGGAGCACTTCGGCGGAGGCGGACATATGAATACCGCGGGAACGAAGACTGAATTGTCACCGGAAGAGATTCTTAAGGAAATAGAAGAATACATCAAAACCACGAAATCAACACAATAGAGGAATATAATAAATCAGTTACAGGGATATCAGGAGGTTACAAATGGTTGTTATCCTTTTAAAAGACGTTAAAGGAACAGGAAAAGCGGGCGAAGTCGTCAAGGTAAGCGACGGCTATGCACGCAACATGCTCATACCGAAGGGACTCGCGAAAGAAGCCACCCAGGGCAATGTGAGAAATCTGGAAAAGCAGAAGGCGATTGCGGAAGAAAAAAGAGCAGAGGAAAAGGCCGCAGCACAGGAAAAAGCAGCAGAGCTCGAGAAGATCACGCTGATTGTTCCGTCAAAAGGCGGCGAGAACGGCAAGCTCTTCGGATCAGTTACTTCGATGGATATCGCGAAAGCCCTGAAAGAACAGGAAGGGATTACGGTAGATAAGAAAAAGATCGAAATGCCGGGACCGATCAAGCAGGCAGGAGTAAGCCATGTTGTGATTAAGCTGTATCAGGATGTTTCGGCGAAGGTCAAAGTTAACGTAACAGTATAAAAGAGGAATCAATACGATGGAAGAGAGAATACCTCCCCACAATCCTGATGCGGAGAGATCTGTGCTTGGCGCTTCGCTCCTGTCGAAGGATGCGCTCTTTGACGTTGTGGAAGAAGTCAGACCTGAGGACTTCTATGATCCGAACAACAGAGAGATATTCAGCGTCATCTATGAACTGAGCAAGAGGAACGCGCCGGTTGATGCATTGACGGTTTCCGAGGAACTGGATAAACGCGGCAGCCTTGAGATGGTCGGCGGCAGATCTTATGTCGCGGGGCTCTCATCGACGACGCCAACAACCGCCAACGCCGGAGAATACGCGAAGATAGTCGCAGAAAAAGCATCCATCCGCAGGCTGATAGAAAAAGCCGATGACATCGTTGTCAAAGGATATGACAAGAGCATGGATGCCGGACAGCTGCTTGACTACGCAGAAAACGGGATCTTTGAAATATCCCAGGCCCGTCAGAGGGGTGCTTACATCCCGCTGAAGGATGTTCTGCTGAGCAATATAGACGCCATTGATAAAGCTTCAAAACTGAAAGACGGACTGACCGGCGTAACAACTGGTTTCAGGGATCTGGATGACAAGACCTCCGGGCTGCAGAAGTCGGATCTGATTATACTGGCGGCGAGGCCTGCTATGGGCAAGACTGCCTTTGCTCTTTCACTCGCGCTCAACGCGGCAGTAAAGGGCGGAGCATCCGTCATGATATTCAGCATGGAGATGGCCAAAGAGCAGCTGGGACAGAGACTTTTGTCTATGGAGTCAAAGGTTGAGATGCAAAAGCTCAAAACAGGAAGACTCGAAAGGCTGGACTGGGATGATGTGAATATCGCTCTGGAAGCCCTTTCGGGGGCAGACATATTCATCGACGATACAGCCGGTATCAGCATCATGGAGATGAAGAGCAAATGCAGAAGGCTCAAGGCTGAGGGCAAACTCGATCTGATCATCATAGACTACCTGCAGCTCATGAATCCGGAGGGAAGATCTCTGGACTCACGTACACAGGAAATATCGATCATCTCCAGGAACCTGAAACTCCTTGCAAGAGAACTGGACTGCCCTGTAATCGTACTTTCACAGCTTTCCAGAAATCCGGAGACGAGAACAGACCACAGACCGATGCTGTCGGACCTGAGGGATTCGGGGTCTATCGAACAGGATGCTGACATCGTACTCTTCCTGTACAGAGATGAATACTATAATGAGGATACAGAAGTGCCGGGCGAATGCGAAGTGATTATAGCCAAGCAGAGGAGCGGTCCGACAGGAACGGTCAAGGTGGCATGGCTTGATAAGATCACAAAATTTGTGGACAGCGCAGGCAGCGGTGACTTTAACAGATTCTAAATATGGGATTTTTCAGAGAGAAGACAAAAGACTATTTTCTGCTGGATACACAAGTGGAAAATATGTTTATAAATGAGTATATGGTGTCCGCACCCGGCGACTATGTCAAGGTGTATCTTTTCGCGCTCATGTATGCGGAGCTTGAGGTGGACTTCAGCAATGAAGATATAGCCAAGCAGCTTTCTCTTGATATAGAGGATGTGCTCAAAGCCTGGACATACTGGGAGAAGATGGGCGTCATTAAAAAAATCAGAACATCTTCCGGCAACCCGCTGGAGTATGATGTTGAGTTTGTATTGCTCAAAGACATGCTGTACGGAAGCCATGAAGACAGTGCGGCAACAACGCTTGATCAGGGGATCAATACGCAGATGGCCAGTGAAGAATACAGATCGATGTTCGAGAAGATCGAGAAGACACTTGGCCGGGTGATAAGCGGAACGGAAATGGGAGAAGTGCTCTCCTGGATAAATGATTTCGGAATCGAACCGGACTTTGTTGTCTTTGCTGTAGAGTACTGTGCCAGAAAGAAGAAAAAGAACATCAAATACATTGAGACAGTAATCAAGAACTGGATCGGCGAGGGACACAGAACAGTCGAGGACATCAAGGAACACATCGGACATATGGATGAAAGATCCGCCGACTACAGAAGGATCTTCAAGGCTCTCGGCTGGAGCAGAAACTGGACAGAAGAAGAAAAGAGAATCATGGATCAGTGGTTCGACAGAATGGGTTTTGATGTGAACGCTGTGCTTGAGGCGTGCAAGAAGACCGCAGGAATATCGAGCCCGAACATAAACTATGTAAACAAGGTGCTGGAAAGCTGGTTCGCCGAAGGTGGCGCGAAGAAGTCGGAAGGTGAAGTCAGCGGATCCGACATCTCCAGATATTATGAACTTCTCCGCGCGAAGGAAGCGAGAGAGGCTGAGGCGCGGCGTGAAGAAGTCTACAGCAGAGTGCCGCAGATAAAAGAACTGGACGATGAGGAAAGCAGGCTTGGTGCGAGCCTGTCAAGAATCGTGGTCTCAGACCGCATTGATAAGAAAGAAGCAATCAGCAAGATAAAAGAAACAATAGATGATTTGAGCGCACAGAGAGCGTTCCTTCTGACAGATAACGGATTCGAGCTCGATTATATGGACATAAAATACAACTGTCAGAAGTGCAAAGACACAGGAATGCTTGAAACGGGAGAAAGGTGCCCATGCCACAGGGAAATAACCCCGCAGATGATAAAAACACTGCAGAAAACAGAATAGAAAACAAAAGCGCTGAGCAGAACGATACCGTCAGAAAAGCATATGAGGATGTGCAGACACTGAAGGAGAAGATCGAAAAACTGAAAGCTCAGGCGCAGAAGATATATGAGACGCCTGTCTCCTCCGCTGAGAACGCCAGCAGGAACAGGCCTGTTTCCGATGCGGAAAAACCTGTCGACCCAAAGGCTGCAAAGGCTGCTGAAGAGGCTGTAAAAAAGGCAGCGGAAAAAGATTTAAAAGAGGCGGCTGAAGCATCTGAAAAAAACAGACGGGAGCGTGAAGAGCGCAATGCCGTTATACAGGAGGCAATAAAAAAGGAAAAAGAAGCAAAACGGCGTCTGGAGCAGAAACAGCTGGAAGCAGCAAAAAAACAGGAGGAACTTCAGGCGGCGGAGAGACGCGCGGCGAGAATGACAACAAATCTGCGCAAAGCGGAAATACAGTCAGAACTCAACAGGACACTTCACGCTCAGGAAGAGAAACGGGCACAGCTGCGTAAGAAGAGAGAGCAGGAGAAACAGGAAAAGCTGCGCGCGGCCAGGGAAAAAGAGAGGCTGGAGTTTCAGCGGAAGGAAGAGGCCAGACTGGCGAGAGAACAGGAGAAACTGGCCAGAGCTCAGGCTGCCGAGCAGAGAAGGCGCGAAGCCATAAGACTGAAGAATGAAGAGCTGAAGGCAAAAAAGGAAATTGAACGTCTTCAGGCTGAGCGGCGGGAACTCGACAGAAAGCAGAGAGAAGAGCGCTCGGAAATCAGAAGGCAGCGCAGACTCGCACGGAAATCCGCAGAACTGGGCGGAGGAATCGTCAACGTTCACGGAACAACGGTTCAGACAGAGATCAAGCCGGTTCCTGCTTTTTCACTGAAGGAGTTTTTAGGCTTCTCGAAGATAAGAGAAATTAACGCCGCTGAAACAGAGGAAGAGAGACAGCATCTTCTCGAAGAGAACGAGAGAATTAAGGCCGAAGCCAGAGCAACTGCGGCACAGCTCACGGAAATAAGGCAAAAAAGAAGACAGAACAGTGCGCTGTACAAAAAGAGCAGGGGCGTATTCGAACTGTGTGAGAAGAAGAAAAAACCGCTGCTGCTGGCTTTTTCACTGTTGCTTGTACTCGCTGTTGGAAGCGCAGGTCTGGTCAATTACTTTACAGCATATGAATATTCATATGGCGATAAGAAACTGGGCTATGTAAAGAACAAAGACGATGTGCTGCAGATTACAGAGATGGTGCGGAGTGCCCTGACGGAAGAAAAAGATATGTCCGTCGCACTCGATCCACGTAATGACATCAGCTTCCATCGCGTACTTACAATAAACAAGGACATCGTCATAGACTCGCAGGACGGGGTTCTGCAGAGACTGTCTTATCTGGGTGATATCAACGTTAAAGCCTTCGGGATGTATGTGGACGGAATGAAGGTCGGTGCGGTCAAAACCAAGAAAGATGCGGCCGGCGTGCTGGAAAAGATCCAGAACAAATATGCAAATCATGACAAGGGGACAGAGCTGAACGAAGCGGTAATCGTTGAAAGTGTCGAGTTCAGAAAGAGCAACACGCCGATGAGTGATATCCTCACGCAGGATGCGCTTGTCGAGAAACTCTGCACAGTCACAGAAAAAGAAACGGTCCACACCGTCGAGAGAGGCGAGACGCTTGACAGCATTGCGGAAAATCACAATATTTCAAAAGAGCAGATTATCGCCGACAATAACAATCTTGACGAGGATCAGATGCAGGTTGGAAGCACAATCATTTTGAAGGAAGCCGCGCCGCTGCTCACCGTCCGGATTACGGAGACGAGGACTTACGAAGAAACAACAGACTATAAAACTGTAAAGAAGGCAGACGACGATCTTTATGAGGGAGAGACGGAAGTGACCCGCAAGGGCAAGAAAGGCAAAAGCCAGGTCATTGACAGGACAGTTTCCATCAACGGCGAAGTGGTAGAGACACAGAACCTCAAAAACGAAGTCGAAAAAGACCCTGTCGACAAGGTTATTCACGTAGGAACGAAAGAACGTCCGCCGACAACAGGAACAGGAACATTTATATGGCCGGCCTACGACGGGACATATACAGTAACATCAGAATTCAAATGGCGCTGGGGGCGGCAGCATGAAGGAATGGATATGGGCTGCAGAACCGGTAACGATGTGCTTGCTGCGGACGGGGGAACGGTTGTATTTGCGGGAGTCATGGGAGGATACGGAAATCTCGTAATCATCGACCATGAAAACGGAATTGAAACCTATTATGCGCACAACAGCCAGCTGTTGGTCAGCCGCGGAGATAAGGTGTTCCAGGGCCAGCATATCGCAGAGGCAGGCAACACAGGACACAGTTTCGGAAGTCATATTCACTTCGGCGTGAAAGACAACGGAACTTTCCAGAATCCGAGAAATTACCTTCCGGAGAAATAGTTTCTGATAGAGAAAGAGAACATGGCAAGAAGAAGGAGCAAACAATTTAAGAGAAGCAGCCGCATCATCGATATGGATGAAGCAAGGCAGGAGCGAATCGAAAAAAGAGAGAAGCTGCAGGCCGAAGAACTTCGTGAACGTACGGCAAGTGATGAGAGAAGGCTGAAGCGGAAACGCGCAATCAGAAAGAAGCAGAGCAGGCGGAGATTACTGATCATCGGTGTCACAATCATCCTTTTGATTCTTTTGGGCGTATCTGTGTTCAATATACTCAAACTCAAAAGCGAGGAACGGGAAGCGCTCAAAAAACAGGAACAGCTGAAGGCCAAACAGGAGCAGATGCAGGAGGACCTGAAGGACGCCGACAGCGAGGAGAACATTGAGGATCAGGCGAGGGAAAAACTCAAACTGGTGAAGCCGGGAGAGACAATATACATACCCGATTCGGAGGAGCAATAATGGATCTGACGTCTCCAAGGACCGTAAACAGCATACGGGACAAATACGGGCTTCAGCCGTCCAAGAGTCTCGGACAGAACTTCATAACTGACAGAAATGTTCTGATGCGCATCATTGAGGGTGCCGGGATTCAGGATGACGACATGGTCATCGAGATTGGTCCGGGTCTCGGCGTGCTTACGGCAGAGCTCGC
>CACYBO010000240.1 GCA_902772685.1 uncultured Eubacteriales bacterium
CCGGCGCTCACATTCGCCGCCCGGGAGGCGCTCTATGCGCTGGCCATGATGGAAAAAGCATTGTGCACAGCAGGCGCGCTGAAATCCGGTGAAACGTCAGATTTCATCGAGGTGCTCGACGGAGCGATGAACGCCGATCCTTCCAGTTGGCAGGGTCATTATACCGCGGAAGAACCGGAGAGCACGCTGCTCAGAAAATACAGCTACAGCGACCGCAGCAGATATTACATGCACAGACTGGAAGTGAAAGCGGCCATCGGCAAACTGATGGAGAACCTGTACGGCAGAATCACACTTCCAATGCTCAGCCAGTTTATGCCGCAGCAGTACATCCATGCGCGTGAAGGTATTCTGGAGCCGAAACCGGAGGCTCTTGTAATAGATAAAACATGCGATGAATTGTCCAGATATTGGAGGGCATGCGGACTGGAGGAATAGAATGAAAAAACTGATTCTGATAGCGCTGCTTGCAGCAGCAATGTGTGTTGCCTTTGCAGCATGTGGGGAGGAAGAAGCGATGCAGGTACAGGTCAAAGCCGGAGAAGAGACAGTACTTGAGGACGGAACCTATGAAGGGTTCACCATAGATTATGATCTGTCCGGAACGAAGGACAGCCCGACGGTCATCCGCGCTGCGGACGGGGCCGCCCCGGTCATCAAAGTCGCACCGGGTGAATACCAGAGCGGTGAACAGGATGAACTGGAACCGAGCTATGGAATCTATCTGTGCAACGCGCACGACGTCATTCTCGAAGGACTCACGGTGGAGGGCGGTACCCACGGCATCATCTACGAGAGTCTGGCGGACAAGGGCGTGGAATCCTTTGACAACATCACCATCAAGGACTGCAAGGTCAGCGGCGTTGTCGGTGCGCACGGCATCTGCTTCTATGCGGCAAATGATTTCGCCCCTGTACGGAACGTTACGGTAGAAGGCTGTGAAGTGTCGGATTGCCTTTGCGGTGACAGTGAGTCGCTGGTGCTCAACGGCAACATCGACGGGTTCACCATCAAGGGAAACACGATTCACGATAACAACAACATCGGTATCGACATGATCGGCTTCGAGGGAACGGCGGAACATATGGAAGCGGAGGATCCTGCGGATCTGTTCGAAAATGATATGGCGAGAAACGGCAAATGTTTCGGTAATACCGTATATAACATCAGCGCAGACGGAAATCCGGCGTACCTTGAGGACGGGGAGTATGATCTCTGCGCGGACGGCATCTACGTGGACGGCGGTCAGAACATCGAAATCTACAACAACTTCGTCTACAACTGCGACATCGGCATCGAAGTCGCGACGGAGCACAGCCCGGAGGACAATCCGCTGTTCAGGGTATCGGGAATCGATGTCCATGACAATGTCGTCGCAGACTGCCAGGGCTGGTGCGGACTTTGCTTCGGCGGCTACGACAGGGATCTGGGATTCACTGAAGACTGCCAGTTCCACAACAACACATTCGTGGACAATGGAACACAAATCGGGGTTCAGAGGAGCAAAGGCAACAAGTTCTTCGATAACCTCATCGTCGGCGGTGACTCCGCGATAGAGTTCAACGGGGACTGCAGACAGAAAGATCTGATCAATGACTTCGGAAGGAACGTATGGTGTCCGGAAGATGGTGATCTGGAAGATATGATCGATACAGCAGGATATGATATAGATGTTCTCATACCGGAGAGCAGCATGGAGAAACAGGAAGTTCTGAATATGCGGAGTCAGACACTCGACGGATTCAAGTCGAAGATCGACGGAACCGGATCTGAATTTGTGCCTGATGACGAGGCTGTTAAACTCTTTCAGGAAAACAAGGAGGCGGAATAATGGCAGAGGTTGTTCTTAAAAACATAAAGAAGATCTATCCTTTTGCGGAAGATGAAAAGAAGGAGAAAAAAGGGGAGCAGGGCGAACAGGAAAAAACGAATCTGCAGATCACAGATAAAGGCGTGGTCGCTGTGCAGGATTTCAGCCTTGACATCGCCGACAAAGAGTTCGTCGTGCTGGTAGGACCTTCAGGGTGCGGAAAGTCCACAACCCTCAGAATGATAGCAGGTCTTGAGGAAATCAGCGAGGGGGATCTCTACATCGACGGGGAACGGATGAATAACGTTGCTCCGAAGAGCAGGGATATCGCTATGGTCTTCCAAAACTACGCCCTCTATCCTCACATGACGGTATATGAGAACATGGCCTTTTCTCTGAAGATGAAAAAATACGACAAGGCGGAGGCGGACAGACTCGTGCGTGAAGCGGCGGAGATTCTGGACATCACACCGCTCCTCGGCAGAAAACCAAAGGCACTGTCCGGCGGTCAGCGCCAGAGAGTAGCCATGGGGCGTGCCTTTGTCAGAAACCCGAAGGTATTCCTGATGGATGAGCCGCTCAGTAATCTGGACGCCAAGCTGCGTAACCAGATGAGAGCTGAAATCATCAAACTGAGGAAAAAGATCGATACGACATTCATTTATGTAACTCACGACCAGGTCGAGGCCATGACGCTCGGCGACAGGATCGTCATCATGAAGGATGGATTCATTCAGCAGATCGGAACGCCGCAGGAGGTGTTCAACAGTCCGAAGAATCTCTTTGTCGCCGGTTTCATCGGAGTGCCGCAGATGAACTTCTTCCCGGACAGCAAACTGCGCTATGAGGATGGGAAGTATGTGGTCGAGATACTGGGTGAGAAGTTCGTGCTGGCAGATAAACTGACAGCGGCTTTGGGAGACGGCGCTGAAGTCTGCGGACCTTCCGGCGAGCGGGATGTCGTAGTCGGCGTCAGACCGGTAAACGTCGTAATCAGTGATGACGGGACCGGCATTGACTCTGTCATTGAAGTTGCTGAGATGATGGGAAGCGAGATGCATCTGCATCTGAAAGCAGAGGGACAGGATGTATCTGCAGCAGCAGATACAGAGGTCATCGCCATCGTTCCGACTCTGGGAATAGATATTGAGAGCATGAGCGCCGGGACACACCTCAAGCTGAAACTGCAGACAGAAGCCATGCACCTGTTCGATCCGGA
>CACYBO010000241.1 GCA_902772685.1 uncultured Eubacteriales bacterium
ATGTTCGCACTCTCTCATATAGGTAACGATCGCCGGGTCGATGTCGCCGGATCTGGTTCCCATGACGAGTCCTTCCAGCGGTGTGAATCCCATGGAAGTATCGATGCACTTACCTCTCTTGATTGCTGATACGGATGCACCGTTGCCCAGGTGGCAGGTAATCAGTTTCAGGTCATCGAGATTGACATTGAGGATGTCAGCGGCTCTCTCAGCAACGTATTTGTGAGAAGTTCCGTGGAATCCGTATCTTCTGATACCGTGTTTTGTATAGAACTCATATGGAATCGCGTATATATATGATTCAGGAGGCATTGTCTGGTGGAATGCTGTGTCAAATACTCCAACCATCGGAGTGCTCGGCATCAGTTCCTGGCAGGCTGCGATACCAAGAAGGTTTGGTGGGTTGTGCAGCGGAGCCAGCGGCGTACACTCTTCCAGAGCTTTGATGACTTCGTCTGTGATGAGAACGGATCTTGCAAACTTCTCGCCTGCATGTACGACTCTGTGGCCGACTGCACCGATTTCGTTCATGTCTTTGACGACGCCGTGTTCCGGATCCTGAATCGCATCGAGTACGTGTCCGATCGCATCTTTATGGTTTTCCATTGGAACTTCCAGCTTGAACTTATCCATGCCGGTCTTCTCGTGTGTGATCACGGAACCGTCCATGCCGATTCTCTCAACGAGACCCTTGCATTCCAATGTTTCGTTCTGCATATCAAGTACCTGATACTTCAGTGAAGAACTTCCGCAGTTGATGACTAATACTTTCATTATAGTTTTCCTCCTGTTGATTATAGAATGTTCATTAGCTGCATGCGCACACGCGCAAAAATTATTATAACATAAAAATGCCCCGTGTTGCCCTTTTTTAGAAGCATTTTTTATTCAATATATGGTCTGGCGACCCTGTCGGAAGCGGAGTAAATGTCTTTTCCCCGGAGAAGATTGTACATATCCGCTGCGCGCTCATCCAGTTTCAGCAGTTCAGCGTCATCCGGTTCCAGTTTTTCTTCCTCCTTGTTGATGTTCGTGATGACTCTGAAATCGCCGTCAAATTCCCTCATAAACTTCCGGCCTGCTTCTCCTGCGGCCAAAAGGCGTCCCGCCGAAGGGGTTCGGGCGCTGAGCCTTCCGATCTCATTCCAGGTGCTCTCCAGGAGAATATGTGTTAGCGCTCTGCTGACTGTAGCTCTCGTATAACGCTTCGATGTCAGGCCGGTAATCAGACCGTCCATGCTCTCCGCTGTCCGTACCTCTCTTATGATGCTGTTCTCCAGTCCCTCTCCTACTCCGTAAATCCGGCTGATCTGCTCAGGAGTGCTTCTCAGTATGATTCCCTTGAGAAGCTGGAGAAATCTGTCTGAAAGGAGGTCTACATCTTCATAGTCCGCTCCGGCCGGAACGTAGCTGCTGATATCTTTCCCGTCTTTCAGCATGGTTCTCAGAGCCCCGGCTCCGGCGAAACCTGCTCCCCCCGCTTCCGCATCGTTATATCCGCTGCCGTATCGTCTTATCGGTATCGCCTCGATGCAATGGCCCTTCTCACGCCACATCTCGATTCTCTGCAGATACTCGAGAGCGAGAATATTGTTCGGTTCGAGCAAAAGCTCAGCAGCCTCTCTCCCGCACTTCTCCGTCACGGCGAGCTCATATGCCTTCGCACCGGACAGCCCGTCCTTCATGTAGGCGAGTCTCCTCTCTTCGATCGTTTCTCTGTCAGCAGCAAGTCTGACAGCCAGGTTCCTCAGCAGTTCCGGATCCTCCGTCTCGCAGCCGAAGGAAATGCAGTCCACGCCGAGTCCTGCGAACATGTCCACGGCACCTTTCGCGAAGACAGTCGCTCTGCTGCAGGCAAACGCAAAAGGCAGTTCGATCACAAGATCAACGCCACCGGAAGGCGCACTGACGGCAGTCCTTGCCCTCTCCCATTTTCCGCAGACCGCAGGTTCCCCTCTCTGCGTGAAATCACCGCTCATAACGGCGATGACACAGTCCGCTTCCGCCAGCTGCCTGACTTTGCTGATATGATATGCATGCCCTTTGTGAAAAGGATTGTATTCTGCTGTAATACCTACTGTTTTCATACTAAAAAATAAATGTGCCAGAGATCACCCCTGACACATTCCTTTCACTTCTCAGCCTTTTATTCTTCCTCTGCTTCCTCTTCGCCCGGGATTTCCATATCCATATCAGGAAGCGGTTTCTGAGAGTATTCCGGCTGGCTCTCTGCGCTGATCTGCGCCTTGTACGCCATCTCCTGCAGTTCGCCTCTGTTTGCCGCGAGAGCGGTGTTGATTTCTTCGAACGCCTTCTCTATGCTGCCGAACATTTCACCGAAATAGATTGAGTTGAGATGCTCCATCTTGCCCTGAAAGTTGTAGAGGATACCGTCAAGGTATTCGTATGTGCTGACCTTCAGCTGTTTGGCTGTCTCTTCCGTAACCTTTGTCAGCTCGTCTGCTCTCATCTTGGCCTGGCGTGTGATGTCATCGGTCTCAACGAGGTTTTCAGCCTGCTTCTGTGCGTCTGCAATAACTGACTCGTACTGGTTCTTGGCTTCGTCGATGATTCTCTCGCGCTCATTCTTGATCCACTGCGCCTGCTGGATTTCGTCAGGGAGCTCTGATCTTATCTCTCTGACTATTTCAAGCAGTTCTTCTGAGTCGATCATGATTTTGCCCGTCAGCGGAAATCCTGCCGCTGTATCCACGATTTCTTCAATTTCCTCAAGTAATTCCAAAACTCTCATTAGCGTCCTCCTGACAAAAATGTTTACCTGACCATTCTTTTAAGTATCTCATCCGGCACAAGTCCGTTTATATTTCCCCCAAGTGTGAATACTTCCTTCACAACACTTGAGCTTATATATGAATATTTCGGATCTGTCATCAGGAACACCGTCTCTACAGAATCATTGAACAGTCTGTCGTTCATATGCGCCATCTGGATTTCATAATCGAAATCTGTTGTCGATCTGAGCCCTCTGACGACTACGTTAAAATCATTCCTGTTGACATAATCAGCCAAAAGCCCGGAGAAATGATCCACGCTGACATTATCCAGATCCTTTGCTGCTTCCCGAAGCATATCCTCCCTCTCTTCCAGGGTGAACATGGACTTCTTGGCAGGGTTGCTGATGACGCCGATAACCAGCTCGTCATACAGTTTTGCAGCCCTTTTGATGATGTCCATATGTCCCATGGTCGGCGGATCGAAAGAACCGGAATATAAAGCTTTCGTTTTCATAGAATTCCTCCTGAAGCTTCTAAAAAATTCTATCATAGTTTATTTTATAAAGCAACTACATATTGTTGTAAATCGAGAGTCTCACCACACCATATCGTCTTTCTTTGGATTTTGTAAATCCATGGAAAAGGTCCGGCAGTTCCTCGTGTTTTTTATGCTCTGCCACGATGGTCCCACCTTCGGCCAAAATGCCTCCTTCTGCTATCAGGCGGAACACCTCATCCATGAAACCCGCGTCATACGGAGGGTCGAGAATGATGATATCAAAAGGCTCTTCCAGCCCGTCC
>CACYBO010000242.1 GCA_902772685.1 uncultured Eubacteriales bacterium
ATCACAACCGTATCCTTCTGACCTTGACGATGTAGTCTCGCATTCGTCTGCTGATACAGCTCAAGGCTCCAGGTAAGACCAAACCAGATGAGTGTGGACCCGCCAGTCTGTAAGTTTAAGCCATGGCCAGCAGATGCCGGATGTATGATTGCCGCAGGAATCTTTCCCGCATTCCAATCCTCGATATCTTTTGATGTCTTGATTTCCCGGACCACAAAACGCTTCTTGATCCTCTCCGCATCGTGCTGGTACCAAAAAGCAATCAGTGCAGGCTTCCCGCACAGGCCTTCTAACAAGTCTTCCAGTGCATCGAGCTTCCGATCATGGATAGGTAGACTATGTTTGTCGTCATCGTACACAGCTCCATTGGCCATCTGCAGGAGTTTTCCGGATAGAACTGCTGCGTTAACGGCATCGATCTCTTGGTCCTTAATCTTTGCGACCATATCTTCCCGAAAACGGTCGTAGACTGCCTGTTCCTTTTCATCCATGAAGACCGGCACTTCATTGATCACGCATTCCGGTAGCGTTAGGTAATCGCAGGACCTCATCGAGATCGTGATGTCACTGATCCGCTTATATATCTCATCTTCTGCACCTGGCAGCGGTTTGTAGGAATAGACCATGGCACCGTTCCGCTTATCCGGCTGAAAGAAAGCATTCCGATAATGGGTGATGTATCTCCCAAGTCGCTGTCCAAAATCCAACACGCGGAATTCCGCCCACAAATCCATAAGACCGTTGCTGCTTGGGGTTCCGGTAAGACCGACGATCCGTTTCACAAGAGGTCTTGCCTTCAGAAGGCTCTTAAACCGCTTTGCCTGGTAGGACTTAAAGCTAGATAACTCGTCAATCACGATCATATCGAAATCGAATGGGATCTTGCTTTTTGTGATCAGCCAGTCGACGTTCTCACGATTGATAATGTAAACATCCGCCATTCTTGCCAGTGCTGTCCGGCGCTCGGCTTCACTCCCGACCACTACCGAGTATGTGAGTCCCTTTAGATGATCCCATTTCTTTATTTCCGAAGGCCAAGTATCCCGCGCCACACGCAGCGGTGCGATTACCAGTACTTTCCGAATAAGGAACTGATCGAGGCACAGGTCAAAGAGTGCGGATAAGGTAATTATGGTCTTGCTCAACCTAAGCCCATATCGAGAAAAACTGCAGCGACTGAATGTCTTTCGATATAGTCGATTGCATACTGCTGATAATCATGTGCTATGAACTTCATTCGGCATCACCTCCTTCACTCCAGAATTTTCTTTCTCTGACATGCAGTTTTGCATGTTCTGACTGCGACTTAAGAATCAAGATATTCTCGGGTGTATTATTTCTTTTGTTTCCATCTATATGATGAACGACCTCTCCTGGCAGTAATTTCCTGCCAAGTATCTGTTCAGCTACAATACGATGTTCGTGTTTGCCGTAGTGCTTTGTATACGATCTGCCTTCTCCTAGGCCAAGCCGTGAATTCCTTAGTTTCTTTCTTGTCGCGAGCGTCATTCGTGTTGGATTCAGCTTCCTGTTCAATTCCGACATATGCTCACTCATGTTTGCGTAATCTTTAAGATCACTATACCCATTCGGATTCTTTTCCTTGCTGCTATATCCCGCTAGGCACGCTCGTGAGCAGAAGTTATGCCGTTTTATGCTACTTGGGTAGCGGTAGAGTTCTTTACCGCACCAATCACACTTGATTTTTAATCTCATCAATGACACCTCCGATCTGACTGACCTCATCAATGCAGTACACACGAAAGCCGAGGCGCTCCAATTGCTTTTTCCTTCTCAATTGCAGCGGTCTCATCATTTTTCCTGGTGCTTTCGTCTCCACAAATGCGATATGTCCATCAGGAAAGAGAACGATGCGGTCAGGCACACCATTAAGCCCAGGACTCACGAACTTTGGTGCAAGACCGCCAGCCTTTTTCACTGCCTCTACTAATTTCTGTTCGATATAATTCTCATTCATGTATTGCTCCAATCTGACACAAGAACACAAAATCACAACTACTCCCTTATATTTCTTTACGCGCGTGCGCTCACAGGTTTTCTTTACTGACCCTTATAAAAAGCGTTTTGAATATAAGGGAAATAGTTGTGTTGTGTGTGTCGCCCTTATATAGTTCTCTGGTACAATCGCTGCCTGCCATAGATCGGCTGACGCCGGATCACACTGGTTCGTTCCCATCCCGGGACCTGAGCCATCATCGCAGCAATGCCGTAGCTGTCTGAGGGCTTCAGCTCCTGCAGGCTCTTTCCGAAACACTCGCACCAAATCTCTGCGTTGCTGACCTCCGTCCGGACGTGTTTTCCGTTGTATTCGGGCGTGCCAAATTCTGATCCAGTCAGATAATTCCTTCTGGCAAAGAGCTCCATGGTATCCCAGTCATCGGGCAGTTCATGATTCAGGTATTCCTCGATCATGCCGACGCGCTCGTCTGCCTCCATTGCACCCCGCTGGGCCTTCTCCGCTTCTTCGAGAACGTCACCCTCCAGATACAGCTTTTCGCCTGCCTTCCAGATTTCTTTTGCCTCAGCCCAGAACTGCTGCCGGAACTGTTCATCGAAGTTCCACGTCTTCTTCTGTTTCTTCTGATGGACCTTAATGATCCAAAAGCGCCTGTTCCCGGTGATGTCTCGCAGATATCCTCGCTCACCGTTGACGGTAGCAATGATGATGCACTGGCGCGGATGGCTTTCGACGACCTTTCCATAAGAGGGTCGGTACTTGTCATCAGATGTGGACAGAAATGCCTTCACCTTCTCGATGTCGGCCTTCTTCATCCCGGCAAGCTCTCCGATCTCCACGATCCAAAAGCCCTGCAGCTTTTCCGCACCGGACTTGTCATCCATGTCAGTAAGGGACAAC
>CACYBO010000243.1 GCA_902772685.1 uncultured Eubacteriales bacterium
GGTTATCCCCTGATAACCTCATTAATCTCTAATCCCAATACCCCTTTTAACAAAAGAAACCTTCGGGTTTCTTTTGTTTTTTTGTTCGCTCTGATTCTCGTTTACATAAAATGTGGTATACTCTAGACGGAGGAATTCAGATGAAAATAAAACAGTATGTCATGGCCTACCGGGCTGATGAAAACGAAATAAAACGGCTCCTTCCAAAGGGCTTCGAATCACTGAGGCCGGTCCTTCGCATCAACGTCGAATGTTTTGACGGCGATGAGGACTGGGGTTACGTAGAATTTAATACTCCCGTTGCCGCAGAAGGCAAACGCGGATGGCTCAACATCTCCTCCTGGCTTGAAAAACCGGATTACATGCATCTGGAATTCACGCCGACGGGAAGAGCCGGCGGCTGTCCCCACGAAGACGACAACGACGGATGTTTTTACTGGGATTACAATACCGGAAGCTACGGATTTCTGGAAGCGGAAGAGATAAACGCCAACAAAGAGTATGCAGACTGTTCCCTCAGTTGGGAGCTGCCTCCTGCAAATGCTTTTGTTGACGATGATGAGCGTATACGCAGTTTCATCAAGCTCCCTGTTCTGGAAATACTGGGCGCCTATGTTGTTGAATTTGAACGTGAACTCGACGAAGATTTCTTCGGAGAAGATACCGAACAAGAATGAAGCACATTATCGAGGAATGGAGTGAAGAAATATACAGCACCGCTCTGTGGGATTTTTACTTCGACGGAATGCGCGTCGGTTCCCTCGATATTGAAACAACAGGTTTTAATTCAACGAGAAACAAGTTTATCCTCGGCGGTGTCTACAATGTTGAAACTCACCGGCTGCATCAGATTCTGGCTGAAAGCCGCGCTGAGGAACCGGCTGCCCTTCAGGAATACATGGATACCATCTCAGATCTGGATGTGCTGATTACTTACAATGGAAAGAGCTTTGACATCCCGTTTCTCAACGGCCGGCTGGCGGCTTACCCTGCCGTATCACCGAGCTCGTGCGACCATCTGTACAATCTGGATCTCTATCAGGTGCTGAGCAGTCACTCACCCATCCGCAAGCTCGTTCCCAACCTGCGACAGAAGACCGTCGAAAACTATATGGGGCTTTGGGAGACGCGGGCGGATGAAATATCCGGCGCCGAAAGTGTTGATCTGTATAATCAGTTTGAAGCGACCGGAGATCCGGATGCGGAAGCTCAGATCCTGCTGCACAACAATGACGATGTGAGGCAGCTTACGCGGCTCACTAAAGCAATCATCAAAAGTGATTTTCACGAGGCGATGTTCTGCAGCGGATTCCCTGTGAAATGCGGCGAGAGGATGCTTACAGTAAATCAGATCAGGTTGTCGAGCAGCAGTCTCGACTGCAGCGGCGTTCTGAACAGACTGCCTGTGAACTACATCGGTTTTGATTGGAACGGCTGGCCTGTTGCAAGCGATTTCAGAGGCGATGGGTTCCGCATTTCCGTTCCAATTATAAGGCAGCAGGGAGTCACGGTTGTTGATCTTGAAGCATCCGGGCTGCCGGAAACAGATTTCGCAGATTATCCCGGCTGCGCCAGCGGTTTTCTGGTCATAGAAGACAAAGACGGGATTCAATACAGAGAAACAAATCATTTTATAAAACAATTCATAGTGAAGTTCATGGAGGAGTGCTTATGAAAATCGGATTTATAGGAACAGGAAATATGGGCGGAGCCATACTCAAGGGCTATGCGAAATCATCCGCAAGCGCGGGAAACGATATCCTGATACACAACAAGCTGTCTGAACACAATTCCGTAATGGCAGAGGCAATGGCTGAAAGCGGAAACACATACAAGAGCATACGCATCTGCAATGACAACATTGAACTCGCTGAAGAAGCCGACATCATCATAATCGGCGTCAAGCCTTCCAGCGTCGATGAAGTGCTCTCGCAGATTGCGCCTTGCCTCGCGAAGTCTCCAGAAAAAATTGTGGTCTCCATGGCTGCCGGCGTCAGCATCGCCAGCATGGAAACTATGCTGAATGAAGCAAAACCAGGATGCAGCAGCAGTGCTAAACTGATCCGCATCATGCCGAATACTCCTGCCCAGGTGGAAGCCGCCATGACGGCAATGAGCAGGAACGCAAACGTAAGCGATGAGGACTTTGCATTGGCAAAAACCATATTCGACGCAATCGGCCGTGCGGAAGGCGTTCCGGAAGATATGATCGACTGCGTCATAGGAGTAAGCGGTTCGAGTCCTGCCTACACATACATGTACCTTGAGGCTCTCACAAAAGCCGCGGCAGCGAACGGGATGGAACCGGAACAGGCCCGCATCTTCGCATGTCAGGCTGTCATCGGCGCTGCCAAACTGGCCCTTGAAAGCAGAGAGTCACTGGAACAGCTCCGCATCAATGTTTGCTCGCCTGGAGGAACAACTATAGAGGCCGTGAAAAAGCTGCAGGCGAATGGTTTTATGGATGATGTAATCGAAGGATTCCAGGCAGCTGTGGACAGATCAAAGGAGATGACCGGACAGTGATCTACAAGGAAGAATTAATAGAAAGCGAACGCATCTATGAAGGTGCGATTCTGAATTTGAGGCGCGATAAAGTCACGGCTGTATCCGGTACGGCTTATCGCGAAATCGTTGAACACAATGGCGCCGTAGCAATCGTAGCGCTGACAGAAGATAACAGCATCATCATGGAACGCCAGTACAGGTACGCCTGTGGGCGCACCGTTCTGGAGATCCCCGCCGGTAAGATCGACAAGGGTGAAACGGATCCGGTCGCCGCAGCGGTTAGGGAGCTGAGAGAGGAAACCGGATATACCGCAAAGGAAATCATCCACCTTGGGGACTGCAATCCGAGCTGTGCTTACTCCGAGGAAGTGATTCACCTTTATCTGATGCGCGGACTTGAAAAGGGTGACCGGGATCTGGATGATGACGAAGCCATTGAACTGATAGAAATGCCTTTTGATGAGGTGTATGAGATGGGAGTGCGCGGGGAAATCGTAGATTCCAAGACTCTCGCTGCGCTCCTTATGGCGAAGGGAAGGTTATAAATGTATATCGAACAGTTTATAGACTATCTCAAAAACGAAAAAAAGATGGCTGCGAACTCTCTCGATGCTTACGGCAGAGACATCCGGGAGTTTAACAGCTTTCTTTCTGAACGTGGAACCGGCGGTCTCCTCGAAGCGACCAGCACAGATGTTGTCGCTTACCTGAACAAGTTGAAAGCTGCCGGCAGATCCCCTTCTACGGTGAACCGGAAAATGGCTTCCATAAGAACATTCTATAATTATTTGCTGGATGAAAAATTCATATCGGACAATCCTGCCAGGGGAATCAAAACGCCCCGCATCGGGAAGAAGGAGGTCGAATTCCTGACAATCAAAGAAATCGATAAACTTCTGGAAAGTCCTGACGACAGTCTCAAGGGACGCCGTGACCGCGCAATCCTTGAGGTTCTGTACGCAACGGGTATCAAGGTCAGCGAGCTGATTGATGCCAACATTGAGGACGTCAACTTCAGAATGGGGTTCATCACGTGCTACGGGGAGAGTAGCAAAACCCGCATTATTCCGATGGGAAGACCTGCCCGCGCCGCCCTTGAAGACTACGTCTATGAAGTCAGGGACCAGCTTGTCGGCGACAATAAGGATGAGAAGGCTCTGTTCGTCAACTATTACGGCAAACGCCTCACACGTCAGGGTCTGTGGAAAGTTCTCAGGGAGTACGGCGAAAAATCCGGCATCAAACACAAGCTGACGCCCAACACCCTGCGGAACTCCTTCGCCGTCCACATGCTGCAGAACGGAGCTGATCTGAAGTCCCTTCAGGAACTCATGGGGCATGAGGATATTATGGCAACACAGGTATATCTGGCGGCTACAAAGAACCACATCAAGGAGGTCTATGACAAAGCCCATCCTAGAGCGAAATAGCCCGCTAAACAACTGAAAAAA
>CACYBO010000244.1 GCA_902772685.1 uncultured Eubacteriales bacterium
AAATAGACCATGATCTTCCATGGATTTCCCTTCGCGATCTTCGCCGATTTCACGGCAAGATACTCGAATATTCCGGAATTTTTAACGACCGCTACGAACATCATCATACCGATGAGTACGCCGATGGTGTTAAAGTCGATAAAGCCGAGGGCTTCGTGAGGTTCCAGTATCCCGATGAGAATCAGAAGCACGGCGCCGATCAGGGCGCAGGCTGCTCTGTGAAGTTTCTCGGACACGATCACCCCAATTACGGCCACAAAAATAGCCAATGCAATGATTTGCGATGCAGTCATAAGAAAAGTCCTCCTCAAAACAGTCAAATAATATGCTGTGTATCTTGATAAGTATCTCATATTTGTTTCTTTTCGTCAACAAAAGCGGCCACTTTTGTGGCCGCTTTATCCTTATCTGCCTGTTGTCTGTCTCACTGTTTCATTCTGAGAAGTTTGAGTGTGTTTATGACGCACAGCATCGCAACACCCGTATCCGCAAATATCGCCAGCCAGATATTCGCAAGGCCGATCAGACCCAGTACGATTACCAGGAGTTTGATGCCCAGTGCCAGCACTATATTCTGCTTCGCGATGCGGGCGGTTTTGCGGGAAATTTTCATGATCTGCGCGATAGCCCCAACATTGGAATTCATGAAGACGATATCCGCTGATTCTATGGCTGCGTCTGCACCCGACCCCATGGCTGCGCCTACATCCGCTCCAGCGAGCACAGGTGCATCGTTTATTCCGTCCCCTACAAACATGATTTCACCATGCTGCTGTCTGAGTTCATTGAGTGCGGTCAGTTTCTCATCAGGCAAAAGCTCAGCCTTTACTTCATCTATGCCTGCTTCTACCGCAATCTCCGCCGCCCTCTCTTTTTTATCACCGGTAAGCATGGCTGTGGTGAGTCCCATTGCTTTTATCTCGGCCACTGACGCCTTTGCATCATCTTTGAGTTCATCAAAAGTAACAGTCTTCTTGTCTGTGGAAACATCGCCGTCAACATCCAGCAGACCGGTATTCTCAACAATCCCCTTGGTCAGTGTGCCCGTTTTATCCATGGCGATGATTCTGATCTTACGCAGACCCTCCAGAGCTTTCCCGCTTTTGACCAGTATTCCGGCCCTTGACGCGGCACCGACTCCAAGGAAGTAAGCCAGAGGTACGCTGATGACCAGTGCGCATGGGCAGCTGATTACCAGGAATGTAATCGCAGTTACGATCCAGTACTTCCATGATGCGCCGAGGATCAGCGGCGGAAGAATCGCGACCAGAACGGCCAGAGCGCACACGATTGGGGTGTATATCCTTGCGAATTTTGTTATAAACTTCTCGATTTCAGGTTTGTTCTCGGCTGCGTTTTCCACGGAGTTGAGAATCTTCGTAACCATAGATTCCGCCAGAGGTGCTGTGACCTCGAGGAAGAACTGTCCTCTGAGATTTATACAGCCTGATAGAATACTGGTTCCCGCACCGGCGCGGACAGGCGTCGGTTCACCGGTAACCGGTGAAGTATCTATGATTCCTTCCCCTCTTACGACGACCCCATCGAGAGGTATCCTGTCACCCGGATCGATCTGTAGAACACTTCCGGTTTCCACCTCTTCGGCAGGCGTCTCATGGACATGCAGGTGATCCTCGTGTCCGTCTTCTTCGTGGACCAGTTTTACCGTTTCCGGTCTCATGTCGACGGCTTCGGCAATCTGATCTCTGCTCCTGTCAACTGAAATATCTTCGAACATCTCACCGATGTTGTAAAACAGCATAACGCCTACAGCCTCAGGGAAATCTCCGATGCAAAATGCCGCCAGCGTCGCGATCGACATGAGGAAATTCTCATCAAAGACCTCCCCGTGGGAGATGTTTTTTGCGGATTTCATCAGCACCTCATGACCGAGAATAATGTACGCCGCTATACACACCGGCAGTACAAATCTGCCGATAGTGTGTTCCAGTATCAGACCTACGGCAAACAGCACTGCACCGGCTATCAGGCATATAACATCTTTTTTATGCTCTTCAAAGAAGCTGTGTTCCTCGTGTCTGTGAAGATCGCTGTAATCTTTGTGGCAGCAGTCGCAGCCGCCGTGCTCATGGTCGTGTTCATGGCACCCGCAGTGCTCATC
>CACYBO010000245.1 GCA_902772685.1 uncultured Eubacteriales bacterium
AATTTCTGGATCACAGATAATCAGCTGGTTTGCGTAAAGGCCGAGTATGGTCCTTCTGACGGAGGTGTATACCGGACAGACAAAGTCGCTTTGCTGACCAATGACGAACATGATGATGCGCAGAGAACCATGCATTATCAGCTGACGATCAATAATGTGTCAGAAGCCAAGCGTACGAATATGGCTGTCATGGATATCATGCCTGCTGTGGGAGACCAGCGCATCAATAATACGGACAGAGGATCCAATTGGGATCTCTACTTCGACGAAATGGGAACGGTAAAGGTAAACGGTGAGAAATGCACTAATTATTCCGTTTATTATTACAGCGGTGACGCCACCCAGTTCAATGCGGATGCGATTACAGATATCGTCAACGAATCCAAGCAGGGGTGTCCTGCCGGATGGAGCACAAGCAAACCAGATAAACCAACTGCATTCATTGTTGCCTTTGCTTATGATCCTACGGATAAAACTGCAGTAACAGATGCTAAAACTGTAGTTCTTGAGGGCAATAAGAGCGTACAGATCGAGTACACTGCTAAGATTGACTATCTGAAAAATCCTGAAGATCTGAACAAGATTGTGTTCACGAATGCGGCGAATGACTTCAACTTCGGTTACAGTACATTCTCGCCTCCGTCCACAGCTGATCAGGCGAAGCCATATGAACCGCTCGGCAGTAATGTTGTAGAAGTAACTATCACGCCTCCTAAAGTCAAGGTAGGCGGCGATGTTTGGATCGATGCTGACAGCGACGGATGGCAGAATGACGGAGACCAGAGCTGGTATCTTGGTTTTGCCGTCGTGAAACAGCTGCTTAATGATCTGAGTGTCAAACTGAATACATCCAACCAGAGAAACTTCGCTATTACAGAGGAGACGCAGGGAACCATCACGCAGACAGGTTCTGATCCTGACAACTACGGTATTGCGCACTTTGAGTTTGATGAATTGACAGCAGCGAAACTCAGGAGCGGAAGCACGGATCTTGATGACCTTAAAAACTGGATCAACGACAAAGCAGGTGATGAAGCAGGCAAGCTCATCGGCAAGAATCCGTATACTTACAATATGGATATGTCCTACAAGGGCAGTACATTTACGAAGACGAAGAACAATGTCGATCCGAGAGGTTCCTATGTTCCTGGAAATATTCCGGAGGATGACCAGAAGGATGACAACTTCGAGAACCGCAGAGGTGATTATCAGACTGAACAGTTCTTCCTGCACCAGACTACGGATATCTTCGATATGACTAAGGACAACGGATATAATCTGCCGAGAAGTCTGGAACTGACCAAGGTCAGCCAGTCAACCGGAGAAGCGCTGGAGGGTGCTGAATTTACCATCTACGGACCGTTCGACCACGACAAGAACGTAACAGATGCAGACCTGACAGATGACAATATTGTTGATACTCTGACGACAGATGCCGATGGTAAAGCATCGAAGACGGGACTGTTCTTCTTCAAGAAATATGTGATCGTCGAGACCAAACCGGCCGCAGATCACGGTATTGAAGGAGCAAAGGCAGAAGGCACCAACATCACGAAGCTTGGAGAAGGAAAGTGGCTGCTGAATGTTCCTGATGCTGATTATGTACCTTCCGGAGATGAGATTACAGATCAGGTAATCGTTCGTGATCCTGGTAACATCGAGGTAGAAGTCGAAAAGATCTGGGATGACGACGAGGATGCTTACGGCACCAGACCTGAATCTATCAAGACCATGCTCTACACAGATGAAGACTGCACTATTGAAGCAAAATATGCAGATGGAGCCACTGTTGAAAGCAAGGAATTGAACGACGCTAACGGCTGGAAGGCGAAATGGGATAACCTGCCGAGATACAAGTCGGGACAGGGCGGTGAAGCAACAGAAATCACCTATTATGTCAAAGAAACCGATTCCAGCGGTGCTCCGCTCAACGGCTACAATGTCACCATCAAGAGTGATAAAGATGAGTCTACGGGCAATCAGAAGCTGACCATTACCAATACGCCGATTTCCACCAGTCTGGAAGTCAAGAAGAATTGGGAGGACACAGATGATCTGGCTGCCAAGGTCACAGCAGTTACGTTCCGTGTAGAACAGTCAACTGACGGTGAAAACTGGACGCCTGCAGTAGTGAAGGGACAGGAGATCACCCTGACGATCGAGAGAAAACAGGGTGAAAAAATGGGCACGGTGACAAAGGACGGCTTGCCAGCCTACGATGAGAACAATAAACCACTGACATACCGTGCTGTTGAAATCTCAATCACAATCGACGGAAAGACGCTTGAAGTCAAAGACGGCAAGGTTGGACCGTACGAAGTGACAGAAACGCATACGCCTGGTAAGGACGAGTCCGCCGAAAATGCCACGGCAACTGACCTGTCAGAGATTACGAATACGATGATCCCGACGGAATTCAGTGTCGAAAAGACATTTGTGGATGACACATTTGATCTGAACAAGGGCATCAAGTCGATCACCGTTATGCTCCAGAGAAAGAGCGGAAGCGGAGGATGGTCGGATGTCGAGTCATTTGACCTGACAGCGGGCAGCGGCTGGAAGCACACCTGGACCGGACTCCAGAAACTTGATTCGGAAGGCAATGCCTATGAGTACCGTGCCGTTGAAGTCAGCTATACCACAAAGAGCGGCAAAACAGTATCTGTCAGCTATGACAACGGACAAAAGACATCCGGAACCATAGGAGCGTATGTATACTCATCACGGACAGAAGGTTCGGAGGAGAATGGTTACACGACCTATATTGAAAATGAACTGCTGAAGGGATCCCTCGAGGTTAAGAAACTGTGGAAGGGAAATGATAAGGCGAAAGAGCCTGAATCACTCACAATAATCCTTAAGGCCGTTGCAAACGGGAAGGAAATCAATCTCAAGGGAGTGAAGAAGTCCACTGTACTGAATAAATCCAACAACTGGTCGGATGATACTACGTGGGCTGAACTTCCGGTCTACTACGTAGACGGAAGCAAGATCGGTTATCTGCTGACGGAGTCCGGCAAAGGCAAGTACAAAGCTGAATACAAAGTCCATTACGATGGAAGTGTCATTAAGAAAGGAAACGGAAAGACACTTACAGTCAACGTTTACGCGAATGACACCGTAAAGGCTGAATTCATCAATACTCTGCCGCCTCCACCTAACAAGACAGGAGATAACATGCCACTGTTACCATTCCTGCTGCTGAGTCAGCTATCCTTAGCAGGTCTGCTGATACTCTTCCTGAGAAGACGCCGCAGCGCATAAAGAAATGATTAAAGAGGATCCATAAAGGATCCTCTTTTTTCGTATATAAAAGTTCCGTTTCGGTGTATTCGAAAGGAAAGAGAGGATTTTGCCGTTGCAACGCCGCCTTCCGTAAGTTAAAATATACATGAAAGCTAGGGGAGCGAAAGCTGAGAGCCCGGGTCCGTCCCGGATACCCTCATAACCTGATCCGGATCATACCGGCGTAGGGAAG
>CACYBO010000246.1 GCA_902772685.1 uncultured Eubacteriales bacterium
ATGAGTATATTCCTCTCCATTACGCGTCCCTCCTTTCAATTGCGTCAAACGGGCAGACCCTTGAGCAAAGGCCGCATCCGACGCAGCTCTCCTTTATGATGTACGGTTTGCCGTCTTCCAGTGCGATGGCAGGACAGCCTATCTTCAGGCACTGGCGGCAGTTTTTGCATTTATCTGTAATCTGCTGCGGCTTTTCCGTCTGCTTCACGATCATGACGCACGGTCTCTTGGTGATGATGACTGAGAGTTCGTCACGCTGCGTTTCCGCCTTGATGAGTTCCTCCAGTTCTTTGATTTCGAACGGATCGATCTCAAATACGTTTTTGACTCCGATCGCTCTGCAGAGGGTTGCAATATCCAGTGCCGGTGCGAGCTCGCCCTTCGCGTTCCTGCCCGACGCCGGGTTCTGCTGGTGTCCTGTCATACCTGTAATGCGGTTGTCCAGAATGATCACTGTGCCCTTTGCTTCGTTATACACCATATTCACAAGACCGGTGATTCCGGAATGGATAAACGTCGAATCGCCGAGAACCGCCACGAGGTTCTTGCTCTGCCCGGTCGCCTTCTCAAAGCCGTGCTCCATTCCGATGGAGCCACCCATGCAAAGGCAGGAATCGATCGCGTTCGTCGGCGCCAGTGCGGCCAGCGTGTAGCATCCGATATCTCCCATAACCGTAGTCTTGAGTTTGCTGAGCACGTAGAACAGTCCTTTGTGCGGACATCCTGCGCAGAGGAGCGGAGGCCTTCCCGGAGCGTCTGTGCTGTCAACACCCGCCTCCGGTATTTCAATACCAAAGCCCTTCCGTATCATGTTGGCGCTGTATTCTCCCTGGATCGTGAACATGTCTTTACCGCCGTGGACCGGAATCCCCGCAGCGCGGATCTGTTCCTCCAGGAATGGATTGCCCTCTTCTATCACATACAGCTTGTTGACTTTGCCCGCAAAAGCAGCAATGTCCTGCAGCGGCAGCGGGTTCACGATTCCAAGTTTGAACACGCTCGCGTCAGGCAGCGCTTCCTTGACGTACTGATAGCAGATTCCGCTCGTCACGATACCGATTTCAGGGTCGTTCAGTTCCTCTCTGTTCAGCGGATAACCAGACTCTGCATCTCCTGCTTTTGCACCTGCCGTGATTGCGTGGGCATCTGCAGCGATCTGCGCGAGACGCTTTTCCTGCTTGACGTGATTGACGCGGGCCATCGCCGGCATCGCCACATACTTGCGGAAGTCTTTTTCATATGGAACGACATCATGCTCTTCGCGGTCACCCTCCTCCACGACTCCTCTCGAGTGGGAAATTCTGGTGTTGGAACGCATGAGCACGACCGTGTCGTACTTTTCACTCATGTCAAAGGCCAGTTTCATGTAGTCTTTGCACTCTGTCGGATCGGCCGGTTCCAGAACGGGAACGCCTGCTCCTCTTCCGTGGTATCTGGAGTCCTGCTCGTTCTGGCTCGAATGGCAGCCGTTGTCATCGGCAACCAGTACAACAAGCCCGCCGGTCACGCCGTTATACGCAGCTGTGAAAAACGGATCCGCGGCGACGTTCAGGCCGACATGCTTCATACATGAAAGCGCTCTCGCTCCGCCTATGGATGCACCCACAGCCACCTCGACGCCGACTTTCTCATTGGGAGCCCACTCCACGTGAACTTCATCGCCGCATTTCGCAAGCGTCTCTGTCACCTCGGTGCTCGGTGTGCCCGGATACGAGCTGACCACCTTGACGCCCGCTTCCCAGGCGCCTCTCGCAAAGGCTTCATTGCCTAACATAATTCGTTTCATTGTTTCTGTATCCTCCTAAACCCTTTTCGGGTATAATTCTGCGATTCTATGGGGTACTATTCTGTGATTCTATGGGGTACTATACCCCATGTTTTTTCTGAATCATATCCCATTTTGGGGTACTATTCTGATTAGTCGCGGTGTGGAAGTATATTAACGATTTCTTCCGAAGCGACCGCCTCTTCTATGAGTTTCTCGCAGTCCAGTTTCGCCTCGCTTGCGAGTATTTTTTCCAGTTTTGGTTTCGTCGAAGGATGCTTCGGCAAAAATACCGTGCAGCAATCCTCATAGGGCTCTATGGACTTCTCATAGGTTCCGATCTCCTGCGCCAGATCCATGATGTCCACCTTGTCCATACCGATGAGCGGTCTCATGACCGGCATCTTGACGCTGGCGTCGGTGACCACGAGAGCCTCCGCTGTCTGGCTGGCAACCTGTCCGAGATTTTCTCCCGTGATCAGCATGTTGCAGCCGTTCCTCTTCGCGAGCTCTTCTGCGATGCGCATCATGAACCGTCTGACCAGAATCGTGGTCTCCTCTTCCGGGCAGTTGGTCACGATCTGTTCCTGTATCGGCAGCAGATTGATCACGTGCATCCGGAATCTTCCGCAGTAAGTGGCGACCAGGCTTGCCAGTTCTTCCACCTTTTCTCTTGCCCTCTGGCTCGTGTACGGATAGGAGTGAAAATGCACTGCTTCAATCAGCATTCCCCTCTTGGCCATCATCCAAGTGGACACCGGTGAATCGATTCCGCCGCTGAGCAGGCTCATGCCTTTGCCGTTCGTCCCGAGAGGCAGTCCGCCGAAGCCCGGAATCTTGTCCTGGTAAACATAGGATTTATCGTGTCTGACGTCCACAAAAAGTCTGACGTCAGGATTGTGCACGTCGACGCGCAGGACCTTGCAGCCCTTGAGCACTGCGGCTCCTATTTTTCTGGAGATGTCAGGCGATTTGACCGGGAAGTTCTTGTCCGCTCTCTTTGCCTCGACCTTAAAGGTTTTGACGCCGCGTTCTTCAATCGCTTCCATCATGTATTCCACGGCAGCGCGCCCGATGTCCTCCATTGTGCTCTCACACTCGATTGCCGGGCTGATCGACGCCACGCCGAACACCTTTCCGATTTCACGGATGATCGCATCCTTCCTCGCTTTTATCGCTGCAGGATCTGCAGCCGCCTGGTCTGCAGCTGCCGGATTTTCCGGGTCAGCCGCTGCCGCAGGCACCTTCTCCGCGCGCACGTAGATCAGGCCTTCATGGCGATAGGCCCTGACCCCATCGAACTTCTTCAGAAGTTTTCGTATGCGCTCCAGCAGCATACGCTCAAAGTATGGTTTGTTCATTCCCTTCAGCGCAACTTCGCCGCACCGAACGATAAAAATGAACTCGTTATTGTCAGTTGTTATCTTCTCGTCTGTCATTCAAAAAACCTCATCTGAAACTTCCCAGTTTACGGAACCTTGCAACCGCTGCCGCCACGGCGCGGACGGTCTCATCTACCTCATCAGGACTGTTCAGCCGTCCAATACTGAACCGGATCGCTCCTTCGATATCCCGGCTTGACTGCCCCATGGCGCCGAGCACATGGCTCTGTCCCTTTTTATTTGAGGAACAGGCCGAGCCTGTCGAAACATAAATGCCTTCCTGCTCGAGAGTATGCAGAATGACCTCTCCTCTCGTCCCGGTGAAATTCACATTCAGCACGCTCGGGCAGCACTGACCGGGAGTCAGTCCCGCTTCAAGCGGGCTGTTGATATGAATATCTTTTATCTCCGCGCAAAGGCCGTCGATCAGCCGCTGTCTCATCTCTGCCATCTGAGACATGGACAGATAACTGCCGCCGGCATTCTGTGAGCCGGTCGCGCCATCCGCTGCGGCAATCTGTGCCGCACAGCCGAGTCCCACAATTGCAGGTACATTTTCGGTGCCGGATCTGCGGCCGGATTCCTGCCCTCCGCCTACGATAAACGCCGGCAGATTGATGCTCTTTCCTGAGGCAGTCCTGCCTTTGCTTATGAGAAGAGCGCCGCTTCCCTTTGGTCCGTGGATCTTGTGTCCGCTGACCGAAATGAGATCCGCATCGGCAGGCAGCGGCATCTTACCGAAACTCTGCACTGCGTCGCAGTGGAACAATCCCGGCGCTTTGTTTTTTTTCATGATATCTTTGACTGCGTCCACCGGCATGACCGTTCCGACCTCGTTGTTGACATGCATCACGCTCACGAGGATGGTGCGTTCATTCACAGCATCCGCAAGCTGCTGCAGATCCGGCGTGCATGAACTGTCGACACCGACCCGGATGACTTCGAATCCTTCTGCTTCCAGGCTTTTGCAGCACTCCAGCACCGCAGGATGTTCAACCGCTGTTGTTACGATGCGGTTTCCCTGCCTGCGCAGAGCTCTCGCCGCGCCGAAGATCGCCATGTTGTCAGACTCGGTTCCGCCGGAGGTGAAGACCACATCCCAGCTGCCCGCGCCCGCGCCTGCTGCAAAACCTGCCGCTTCAAGCACCTGGCGGCGCGCTGCCTTGACAGTCTTCTCTGCATCGACGCCAAGCTGATAAAGGGATGATGGATTGCCATATCCCTCCTTCATTGCGCGGACCATCACATCCGTCACTTCATCATATTGTCTTGTCGTCGCACTGTTGTCTAAATATATCATCTTAATCCTAAAAGTTGACAGAAGGTGTTCCTTCTGCCAACTTCTGTGTTCTGAATATTACCGTCTGTGAAACGGTTCTACTTGGCGTAGTCGATGGCCCTTGTCTCTCTGACCACGTTGACCTTGATCTGACCCGGATATTCCAGTTCGGATTCGATCTTCTTGGAAATGTCACGAGCCAGCAGAGCGATGGAATCGTCACCGATCTCATCAGGCTTCGCGATGATTCTGATTTCACGTCCCGCCTGAATTGCGTATGAATTTTCAACGCCCTTAGTGGTATTCGCGATTTCCTCGAGTTTCTGAAGTCTCTTGATGTAGGATTCAAGAGTCTCCCTGCGGGCGCCCGGTCTCGCCGCCGAAAGCGCGTCCGCTGCAGCAATCAGAACTGCTTCAACAGATTTCGGTTCGTAATCGCCGTGGTGAGCCGCCATACCGTTGATGACTGCTTCTGACTCCTTGTACTTGCGCAGTACTTCGATGCCGATATCCACATGGGTACCTTCACGCTCATGGTCGAGAGCCTTGCCTATATCATGCAAAAGCCCCGCGCGCTTCGCGAGCGTCACATCCAGTCCAAGCTCTCCCGCCATCAGACCGGCAAGGTGCGCTACCTCGACCGAATGCTTGAGCACATTCTGTCCATACGAAGTTCTGTATCTCAGCCTGCCCAGAAGTTTCACGAGTTCCGGATGCAGATTGTGGATTCCAACATCGAAGGTCGCCTGTTCGCCCGCTTCCTTGATAATCGTGTTGACTTCACGCTCCGACTTGTTGACCATTTCCTCGATCCTCGCCGGATGGATACGTCCGTCGACGATGAGTTTCTCGAGAGCGAGTCTCGCAATCTCTCTTCTGACCGGATCGAAACCCGACAAGATGACCGCTTCCGGCGTATCATCGATGATGAGATCGATGCCTGTCGCATTTTCGATTGCTCTGATGTTCCGTCCTTCACGGCCGATGATACGTCCCTTCATCTCATCATTCGGCAATGGCACCACGGACACGGTCGATTCCGCAACGTGATCCGCCGCGCATCTCTGAATCGCTCCTGTGATGATTTCCTTCGCTTTCTTATCAGCTTCGTCCTTGGCTTTGCTCTCGATCTCCTTGTAGAGCACCGCCGCGTCGCTGCGGGCTTCCTGTTCGACTTTCTGCAGAATAATCTCTCTCGCTTCGTCAACTGTATATCCGGAGATCTTCTCCAGTTCTTCCAGCTGTCTCTTCAGGACTCTGTCCTGTTCTGCGAGTTTGTTCTCGATTTTTCTTTCTTTATTTGTAATGCTTTCTTCTTTTTTCTCTATATTCTCCAGTTTGCGGTCGATGGAGTCTTCCTTCTGGTTCAGTCTCCTCTCGGCCTTTGATATTTCGTTTCTTCTCTCTCTAATCTCTTTATCCGCG
>CACYBO010000247.1 GCA_902772685.1 uncultured Eubacteriales bacterium
CACACCAGCAGAAGAACTACACTTACCAAGCTGTTAGATGGTCATGTTCATCTGGATTCTGTCATGAAGATGGCAGGACACTGCGATAAGAAGACCACCCTGTCAAACTACTTCTATGACAGGAGTTCCGCAGAAGAAAAAGTACGTCTGGTTGAGGATGCTCTGGCGAATTAAAAGCTACCCAGAATTCTCAAAAACTACCCAGACAAAATCGTTATTGAACAGGTCAGATCAAAGGCCCTATCTAAATCGTTTGAAATCCCGCGAGCGTTGGCACTGCTGCGCTCGCAGGTATACATGAGAAAACCCCGGGAATTAATCCCGAGGTCTCTGTCCTGGTACACCATCAGGGGTTCGAACCCTGGACACCCTGATTAAGAGTCAGGTGCTCTGCCAGCTGAGCTAATGGTGCATATTCAAGTATCTGCGTTGCTCACGCGCAATAGTTAGTATACAGTTTGAATGGGGTCATGTCAAGGCGAAATGCAAAAATAATCCCCTACTCTGATGTGCACTTGCTGCGAAGGAAGTCGAAGAAATCCCCACTGCCCGCAATGGTGTAGTTGGATCCGTCAAAGCAGAGGAATTCCGTGCTTTCAAAACGGTAGCCGTAACTGGTGTCATCGTTAAATGTAAAAGTCACATAATGATAAGCATCCGTGACGGACATGTCGCTTTCACCGGTTATGGTGATGTTCTTGAGCGCCTTATAAACCGTGCGGATCTCATCCTGATCCGTCGTCTTGTACGGCAAATTGCCGCCGCCCTGATCATACAAAACCTCAACGCTTTCGATGGTACCTTCATCAAAAGCCTTTATCAGTTTCTTAGCACCTTCGGATTTATCAAAAACGAGGATCGGTGTGTTGCCGTTGATGACTTCCCCGATCTTTGGCGTACCATCGTCGTCCAGATCTCCGCCCTTTCCGCCGTCACCAAAGAAACCGTTCGGCATACCTACGGCAAGAAACAGTATCAGACACACCAGCATGCATCCCACAAGAACGATCCCTGTTTTTGAAAAATTCCGTTTCATGTTAATTCTCCAGCTTATTCCTCAAGCTTCTTTGCCGCTTCATCCAGCCAGTCGCCTTCGAAGGCCTCGATCATTCCGCGGTCGCAAAGTGCAGCCAGTGCAGGATCGATCGGCAGCTTAGCCAGTACATCCAGATCGAATTCAGCAGCCACTTCATTGACCTTGCTTGGTCCGAAGATCTGATGCTCTTTGCCGCAGTCCGGGCATTTGAAGTAAGAATAATTCTCAACAATTCCCAGAACAGGAATATCCATCATTTCAGCCATGCGGATTGCTTTTGCAACGACCATGGAAACAAGGTCCTGCGGCGATGTGACAATAATGATTCCGTCAACCGGAATAGACTGGAATACTGTGAGCGGCACATCGCCTGTTCCCGGCGGCATGTCAACGAACAGATAATCAATATCTCCCCACATGACGTCAGTCCAGAACTGCTTGACCAGGCCGGCGATGATTGGACCGCGCCAAAGTACCGGATCCGTATCGTTCTCCAGCAGGTTGTTGATGGACATGGTCTTGATTCCTGTCGCCGTTGGAAGCGGGAAGATGCCGTCTTCACTTCCCTCTGCTTTTTCAACTACTCCGAAGGCCTTCGGAATCGACGGTCCCGTTACGTCCGCGTCCATAACGCCGACATTGTGCCCGCGGCGTCGCATATTCGTTGCCATCATGGATGTAACCAGCGTCTTTCCAACACCGCCTTTGCCGCTTACGACTGCGATGACCTTGCCGACGTTGCTGTACTTGTTGGCCTTTTCAATCAGTGACGCCGGGTCAAAGCTCCCGCATGAGCCGCCGCTCGGACAGCTCCCGCAGTCATGAGTACAAGTTTCCGGGGTTGGGTCTCCGCCGTTTCCTTCCGGACTGAATTTCTTTAAGTTTTCAAACATTTCTATCCACCTCTTGTCTAGTCTTAATTGTTAGTATATATGTATGCGGTTTCTGTTTATTCCACTGTTCCCAGCGCTGTGAAGCATGCATCCTGCAGATGTTCATCTTTACGCAGTCTGTTCCTGATAGGCTTCCATACCGGAGCGTGGAAGAAGCATTCGTCCGTAACACTCATCATATATTCAAAGTCTTCACTCGGTATTGCGATGGCGATCTCATCTTCACCCCTGAACTTCCGCTGGGCCAGATCGCTTCCTGTAATAACCGCGCGCGGTTTCTCGCGCCGCTTCTCCGCAATCGGAATACGCACCAGTGAAGCGCAGCCTGCCGTCGTCGTCGCGATGACTCTGTCGTACTCCGGCTTGTCATATCCGTGCAGTACTATGACTGCCGAGAGCTGGTCAGGATTGCAAAAGCATACTACCACGTCACAGTCCAGTCCTTCGCGGTACGGCTCAAACTTGAATCCATCGTAGCGGCCGCCCTTGCCGTCCTCCATAACATTCTTCGGCAGGCAGTCGTACAGGGCATAGGCCGTCTCCTCATCACACTTGAAGCGCTCACCGTCCGGAGTCCACTGGGCCTTGGAACCAGTAGTGAGGAATTTACCGAATCCGCCCGGAATACACGGCAGCTCATCCTTGAGGCCGCTGTTGCTCTCAAAGCCTTTGCATCCGCAAAAGCCAAGTCCTGTGACAATTGTTTCCCCTCCCAGGATCCGGTCAAACAACCGATAGATGCAGCCGAATGAGTGCTTCGGCTCCTCGTCTTTCAGGTACACGCGGCTGATCGCCATGACTTTCCCCTGGAGTGCAACTTCCTTCTCAAATTCTGCAAAACTCATTGCTAATATCCTCTCTTCCTAAACAAAAGTTTGAATACCGGACAGGCGGCTATCAATGCAGCGCCGCAAACAGCACCTATGCGCACTGCAGCCAATGATCCGTATGACACCATCACGAAGAGCATCTTCCTCGACAGCACGATGCTGCTCCCGCCGGCTTCCATCGTCTGCCCGATCATAATCGACAGCACGAAGAAAAAGGCTGCGACGAACAGCACAATCACGCCGCTGAGCAGAAAACCCGCCTTGCTGCGCCAGTACAGGGCGATCAGAATCAAACACGCCATGATGGCGATTCCTGCCGCTCCGTATCTGACCTCATCTGATGTTGCAGACTTTGCGAGCTCTATCTGATGCGCAGTATCTTCATCGACGTAATCTGTCAGGCGCATCTGATCCAGAACGTAATTCACGCCTTTCGTCAGATTCGGCATGGCCGTATTCAGTGCCTGGTCAAAGATCATCCGCTCCCCTTCGTCCATGGTCACGCTTCCGTTTGCAAGGCATTCGTCCATACCCCTGCTGAACGCGGCGTTCAGGTCATCGGAGCCGATCTCCTCCATCTCCCCGCCGTATATCTGACTCTGAAGACTTCTCGCCGTGTAAGCGGTGAAAAAGTCCGTCATCGCGTCGGACTTCAGTATCGCCTGCATCGTCTCACCATACTCGCCGCCAAGGTTGATGGTGTTATGCATTATGATATTGTCAGTGAGCTGTCCGACTGCATCCGTTTCCGTTATGGCCTGCCGCACGGCATCCTCGGATACCGCTCTGCTTACTGCAAATGAGCCCAAGGCAAGCGCTGTAGACGCAATCAGAATCAACGCCAATACAAAAGCAATTAAGCCTCTTAAAAATCTCATGCCGACATTATAACACATGAACCAAGAAAAAAGCCTTGAACACATAACGTTTTCAAGGCTTTTTGTCTTGCCATTTTCAGGTTTGAACTATCTCTTCGAGAACTGGCTTGCTCTACGAGCTTTCTTGAGTCCGTACTTCTTTCTTTCCTTCATACGGGAGTCTCTTGTCAGGAAGCCCGCTTCC
>CACYBO010000248.1 GCA_902772685.1 uncultured Eubacteriales bacterium
ATCGTACAGAGTACGCCGAACTGGGCCGGATCGTCAGGCAGGAAGAATTTAAGTATGAATGCCGCAACGATGATGATCGCAGCCGCAAGCAGAGACTTTCTGGCGTTGAACGTCGCTATTTCTTTGGAGATAATCTCGCTTTGTTCTTTTAACGACATAAAAACCTCCTTCCGGATAATAAAAAATGAAGAATAATGATACAAATGATTTACCAAAGTAAATTACACAACATCATTATACTTCATTTGTTATTTTCGTACAATAAACTTCTAAAGGCAAAAACGCCTCTGTTTATTCCTCCTCCTGCTGCTCGGCGGTAGCTTCCTGTTCTTCGTACGCGTCGCTTTCTTCACGCGCTTCCTCAGAACCGGACAGCTCCTCCAGAGACATCTGTCCGACTACGCCGCCAATTACCGGCGGCTCTTCTGCCTCGTACAGCACTCCTTCCAGATCTTCAATCTTAGGAAGATCCTTCAGAGACTCAAACTCGAACTGTTTCAGGAACTCATTGGTCGTGCCGTAGAGGTTCGGTCGTCCGACGGTCTCCGCGCGTCCGACGATGGTGACGAGTTCCTTCGCCATGAGTCCTTCAAGCACTCTGTCGCACCGGATTCCTCTGACGGCCTCGATCTCACCCTTCGTAACCGGCTGCTTGTAGGCCACGATGGCCAGTGTCTCCAGCGCCGACTGGGAAAGTCTTCTGCGTCTGACCGGAGTGCAGAGTCTTTCGATGTATCCCAGATTCTCCTTGCGGGTCACAAACTGAAAGCTCTTGTTCACCTCGCGGATGACAATGCCCCTTCCTTCCTGTTCGTACTCCTCCTGCAGTTCCTTGCAGGCCTCATAGATTTCCTTCTTATCCACATTGAAGATGTCCGCAATGTCTTTGATTGCCAGAGGCTCTCCCCATACGAACATCATTGATTCAATTGCTGATTTGATTGTTTTATTCGCCATCCTTTACTACCTCATTCAGATGCTCTGTCGCATAAACCTCGATATCTCCAAACAGCCTCTTCTGTTCAGCGTCAAGCTGCCGTTCTTTCATCATCTCCAGAACAGATGAGAAGGTTACCGAGATGTCGTACTTGCTTTCCTTGTCCTGGACAAGTTCATTGAAGTTCGCTCTCTGTCCTTCCGGAAGTCCGTTGAAGAAGCTACGGATCCCTGCGATTCTCGCTTCTGTCGTGATTCTCTGCTTTTCTGTCCGGATATGATGGGCTCTGATTTCTTCGAGTTTCTTCTTCCGCTGCAGGAAATCCTCAAAGGCCGCTCTGAATTTGTCCGCATCGAGAATCAGATATTCATCCGGTTCTCCGGTAAACTCCGCCAGATCTTCCTGCGGTTTTTCAAGCGATGCCGCCGCGTACTCCCTGCGCTCCTCCAGCATCTCGGAAGCCGCCTTGTACTTTTTGTACTCGGCAAGTTTCGCCACCAGTTCAGTGCGTGGATCCTCGTATACTGTCTCCCCTTCTTCATCGATCGCCGTACGTGGCAAAAGCATCTTGGACTTTATTTCGAGAAGCTGAGCCGCAAGCACCATAAACTCAGATGCCAGATTGACATCTGCCTCCTGCATCTGTTCTATGTATCTGATGTACTGGGTCGTAATCTCCGAGATCCGGATATCGTAGATACTCATCCGCGCATGCTCGATCAGATAGACCAGCAGGTCGAACGGCCCTTCAAAAATGTTTGTCTTAATTCTATAGCTCATACTTCTCTGTCCGCCGCTGCCTTCCGGCACAGCGGTTATTTGTACTCCTTCTCAACATACGGGCTTGTAGCCACCTTGAGCATCGCTCCGTACTCCAGCCTGAATGTTACAGTGTCGCCAACCTTGTACTCTCTGTCGGCCTTTGTCATGTCCATGAGCGTGTGGTCCGAAGAGCCTCCCAGGATTTCGATGGAATCATCATCGATCCAGTTGCCGTCAGCATCCCGCTTCACAGGAATCATACCGTCAACTTCCGTATCCTGTTTGCCGATTCCGAGAATCGCTCTCTTGATAATACCGCGGTCTTCATATACCGGCACATTTCCAAAGGCATCTTTGCCGACTTCTCCGATTGGAAGTGAAGGCTTTTCCTTGAGTTCAATAATCTGCGCTTCGACGATAAGTGTGTCGTGGACCGCGCCCGGAACAGTCTCTCCGTAAGCCGTGTCGTTTCCGAGCAGGAAGCTCTCACCAAGTCGGAGGTTGCTGATCTTCTCCGGCATCTGACCCTTCCAGATCAGGTAGATAGAGCTTGAATTTCCTCCTGATACCATATCGAGTTTTCTGCCGAGTTTTGCTTCGATTCTCTCTGCAAAGTCAGCAAGCACTGACAGGTTGTCATTCTTCGGAATGATGGCACCGTAACAGGTCAGGTTGACTCCGATTCCATGGAGTTCCAGGTTCTCCATTGCCTCTACTGCATCTACTGTGCTGAATATCTCATCTTCGTTCTTGAAGAACATTCCCTCTCGGAGGTCTCCCAGATCAATCATGAGAACGACCTTGTGGACCTTGCCCTGACGGCCGGCTTCTTCATTGAGCGCATTGAGCGTGCTCATCTCTGAATTGAAGCTTACATCCGCATATCTGACAACATCCTCGATCTCGCACAGCATCGGCAGTCTGAGGAGCACTGTCTGCTTGCCGCCTGCATTGGCTTTATCGTGATACTTCTTGAGATTCAGTACTCTGGAATCCGCCATGTAGTCGACCTGCGGATGCTCGATAATCATATCGCATACTTTTTCATCCGCGCAAACGCCCTTTGTGACGAGCATCAGAGAACAGTTTCCGTCCTCTTTGGTGATTTTCGCAGCCGCGTCGATGTTTGCCTTAAGTTTATCCATATTTACAATCAGTTTCGGGTACATAATTATATCTCCTGTTTCTATGTATTTTAGCGTTGAAACTATTCTATCCTTATTTGGTAGCCTTGTCAAAACAGAGCGCTGTCATCCTCCGTTTAGGAATTGTTTGAATTATTATGAAGAAATCGACAATATAATTCAGCAAATTGAGCAACATACTGCAAACTTGTTGTTTTAATTATTCTGCAATAGGTCTATAATATGTTCAGTGGCATAGTATCAATTTATTTATGCACTATATAGTTATACCGATGCTGTCAATTCAGGACAGCAAAGTAGTATTTCAAGATTTAAGGAGGTCATAAAATGACTGAAAGAAACATGGCAAAAGCTTTAGAAGAAGCTAAAAGAGTTGTAGGCCTGATCGAAGCAGATTCCCTGACTGAAGAGCAGAAAGAAGCAATCATGAAGGAATCGATCGCCAACTTCAACGAAAACGTTAACCCAGGATGGCTGGAGTACAGAAAGTCTGTATCAACAGA
>CACYBO010000249.1 GCA_902772685.1 uncultured Eubacteriales bacterium
ACCAAGCTGGGCGGCGACGACTTTGACGATGCTCTGCTGAACTTCATGGCAGACACCTTCTCACAGGAGAACGGCATCGACCTGAGACAGGACAAGATGGCGATGCAGAGACTGAAGGAAGCTGCAGAGAAAGCTAAGAAGGAACTGTCAAGCGCACAGACTACGAACGTAAATCTTCCGTTCATCACAGTAAGTGAAGCGGGTCCGCTCCACCTGAACATGGACATCACAAGAGCGAAGTTCGAACAGCTGACAGCGCACCTGGTAGAGAGAACCATTGAGCCTATGAGAAAGGCAATGGCTGACGCGGGCGTATCAAACAACGATATCGACAAGGTTATCCTGGTAGGCGGATCAACAAGAATCCCGGCTGTACAGGAAGCAGTTAAGAAGATCACAGGCAAGGATCCGTTCAAGGGAATCAACCCTGACGAATGCGTAGCGATCGGCGCTGCGATTCAGGCAGGAATCCTTTCGGGCGACGAGGAAATGAGAAGCGACATCCTGCTTCTGGATGTAACTCCGCTTTCACTGTCCATCGAAACTCTCGGCGGCGTTGCCACTAAGCTGATCGAAAGAAATACAACTATTCCTACGAAGAAGAGCCAGATCTTCTCAACAGCGGCTGACAACCAGCCTGCAGTTGACATCCACGTTATGCAGGGTGAAAGAGATATGGCTGCCGGAAACACCACCCTCGGCAGATTCCAGCTTACAGGAATTCCGCCTGCCCCACGTGGAGTACCGCAGATTGAGGTTACATTCGATATCGACGCTAACGGTATCGTAAATGTAAGCGCTAAGGATCTGGGTACCGGCAAGTCACAGAACATCACAATTACTTCTTCAACGAAGCTCTCAGAGGACGAGATCAACGCAAAGGTCAAGGAAGCTGAGCAGTACGCAGAAGAAGATAAGAAGAGAAAAGAAGAAGTTGAAGTCAAGAACCAGGCTGAAACTCTGATCTATGAGACAGAAAAGAATGTCAAGGAACTTGACCAGGCTCTTTCCGAGGAAGAAAAGTCAGACATCAACGCTGCAAAGGATGCTCTCCAGAGCGCGCTGAATGCAGGCAACATCGATGACATCAAGGCTAAGACGGAAGCTCTTACAGAGAAGTTCCACACGATCTCAGCCAAGATGTACCAGCAGGCTCAGCAGGCACAGGGTGCAGGCCCTCAGGCAGGTCCTGGTCCTGACATGAGCGGCATGGGCGGCATGGGCGGCGCTGCCGGCGCAGGTCCGCAGGCCGGTCCGGCAAACGACGACAACGTCGTGGACGCTGACTTCGAAGTCGTTGATGAAGACGAGAAGAACGAACAGTAAGTATAAGACTGAATCAATAAAGACAAAGGAAACAGGGGGCCGATTATTTCCGGCCTCCTGTAAGTGTAAATTAAATGGCAGATAAACGTGATTACTATGAGGTCCTGGGTCTCCAGAAGGGCGCGTCGGACGATGAAATCAAAAAGGCTTTTCGTAAGCTGGCGATGAAGTATCATCCGGACAAGAACCCGGGGGACAAAGCGGCCGAAGAAAAATTTAAGGAGATAAACGAGGCGTACGCTGTACTGTCCGATCCTGAACAGAAATCCAAGTACGACAGGTACGGACATGCGGGAGTAGATCCGAACGCATTCCAGGGATTCGAAGGCTTCGGCGGCTTCGAGGACATATTCAATATGTTCGGAGGAGCTTTTGGCGGAGGCGGCTTTGGCGGCTTCGGCGGTTTCGGCGGCCAGCAGCGCAGCAGAAGTGCTGCCCGCAAGGGAAGCGATATCCAGAAGACGATGACAATCAGCTTCGAGGACGCTGCTTTTGGTGCGACCAAAAAGATCAAGCTCACCAAGTTCGTCAAGTGCAAGACCTGCGGCGGAACAGGCGCAAGTCCGGGAACATCCAAGAAGACCTGCCCGAAGTGCGGCGGAACGGGAGAAATCAGAACCCAGCAGCAGACACCGCTCGGTTCCTTCATGAGTGTTTCACCATGTCCTGACTGCGGCGGAAGCGGACAGATCAATGAGTCTCCATGCTCCGATTGCGGAGGCACAGGCAGAGTCAGGGATACGGTCAATATTTCCGTCAACATTCCGGCTGGCGTGGACAATGATTCGGTTATTCCTATCAGAGGACAGGGCGAACCGGGTATCAACGGAGGACCGGACGGAGACCTTTATATTGTACTCAGAGTCAAGCCGCATAAGCTGTTTGATAGAAAGGGGACCGACCTGTGGCTCGATATCCCGATTTCCTTTGAACAGGCTGCGCTCGGTGACGAGATCGTTGTGCCAACACTTGAGGAGAAGATCAAGTACAAGATTCCTGCCGGCACGCAGCCCGGCACGGTATTCCGCCTCAAGGGCAAAGGCATCAAGAGCCTGCGGTCCAACCGTAAGGGCGATCTCTACGTGAAGGTCTACCTGGAAGTGCCGACTAAGCTTAACAAGGCACAGAAGAAGGCCATTCAGGAGATGGGCAAGACTGTCAATGATGAGTGCTATTCAAAGAAGAGCGGATTCATGGATTCAATCAAGGAGTTTTTCTCGTGAGATACATACAGATCAAAATACACGCAAGCAGACAGGGGATCGAGGCGGCAGCGCCGATCCTCTTCTCATATGGAGTAACCGGCTATTCTGTGGACGACCCGGCTGACTTCGAAGGCATCCTCGATAAGAAGGAAGAATACGAATGGGACTATGTGGACCAGGAACTTCTCGATGAACACATGGGCAAACTCTCCGGCCGTGAACCGATTCTGACCGCCTGGCTCGAGGATACTGAAGAAAACCGTGAGACGGTCCAAAGCATCAAGATCGATATTCTGAAGCTCAAGGCCGAGGAACAGTATCATACCTTCGGCGAGGAAGCGGACTTCGGCCGGCTTTATGTCGAGACGGAAACAGTGGATGACGAAGCATGGAAGGACAAATGGAAGGAGAACTTCAAGCCAACGAAGATCACCGACCGCATCGTCGTTAAACCCACCTGGGAGCCTTATGATGCAAAGGCAGGAGAGCTGGTTCTGGAAATCGACCCGGGCACAGCCTTCGGGACAGGAACACATGAGACGACCAGCCTTTGCATGAAGCTGCTTGAGAAGTACGCTGCAGATAGCGGATTGGCTGCAGACGGCGGTGACACCGGCGCGCTACGGGTGATCGATGTCGGCTGCGGATCGGGAATTCTCTCCGTGGCGGCGGTTCTGCTTGGATGCAGGTATGTGCTTGGTACTGAAATCGACCCGGAAGCGGTGGAAATCGCCCGTGAGAACGTGGAACTGAACGGAGTGTCTGCGAACGTCAAAGTTCTTGAAGCGAACCTGCTGAATGGCGTCAATTACAAAGCGGACATTATTGTGGCAAACCTGATGCATGACCTTGTGATCAGACTCGCGCCTGAAGCTATAAAGCGCCTGGATACGGGCGGCGTGTTCATCGCGTCGGGCATTCTGCTGGAGAAACGCGATCAGGTGGCGGAGGCTGTGGAAGCGGCAGGTTTTGAGATCCTGGAGATACCTGAAGACGGAGAATGGTGCGCGATAGCGGCACGTAAGAATTAAATGAACTGATTTCAACTCAATAAAGCAATAAACCGAACCGAATGCAGTTCGATTTGTAACGGGATAGAATTGGTAGAAAGTAAGAGCGGCTGAAAGACACCGCTTTTTCTGTATTATAATATGGCACGACTATTGCTTTAATGTATTAACGTAACAAAAGCGGATTCGATGATATTTCGCCTGTTGTTTCAATCAAGGCTGGGAAATCTCTGATTTGATGTATCTATAATTATATAGGGTACTGAAATAGTATAGCGGAGGCAAAAGCAATGAAAAGGAAATCAAACACGAAACCAATCGCGCTGCTGACGGCATTCCTAATGGTATTTGCCATGATGCCGCTGGTTGCCTTTGGGGATGAGAATCCTGAAGGAACACGTGCAATGCACACGCACGATAATAATACATTCTCCGAATGGACAGGGACAACCCTTCTGCCAGATACATCTGGCAACTACTACCTGACGGATGATGTGACGATAGGCAGCACATGGGAAGTTCCAAGTGGCGAGACCACCCTTTGCCTGAATGGTCACGGTATAAAATTCACCGGAG
>CACYBO010000250.1 GCA_902772685.1 uncultured Eubacteriales bacterium
GTCTGACCGATTGTCTAAAGTATAGCATAAGAAATCTGTGAATTCTATCATAACCTATGGTAAACTTGATACGTTAGGAGGATGTGATAATGATAAAAGGTGTATTCCTTGATTGCATAGATATCAACCGCGGCGATTTATCCTGGGAACCTATGAAATCACTGTGTGAATTTGAGTACCATCTCACTTCCACAGAAGAAGAAGCAAAAGCGAGACTCACCGATGCAACAGCAGCTTTTGTGGATTCCTTCCCGATCGACAGACGTGTCATGGAGAATAATCCACAGTTGAAATACATCGGCATCGCAGCGACAGGGTTCAACCATATTGACCTTAAGGCTGCGGAAGAGATGGGAATTGCAGTAACGAACATTCCTGCCTATTCAACCGATGCGGTTGCACAGCATGCCTTTGCGCTGCTTTTGCAGATCACAAATCATCCGGGGACGTATGACGATGTGGAAACAACGCCTCTGACACTTCTGAACGGCAAGTCGATAGGCATCATAGGATACGGCAATATCGGCAGGCAGATCGGTTCTATTGCTGAAGCGTTCGGCATGAAAGTGATTCCTTACAGTTTGGATCCAAAGGGCGCTCAGGAGGCGGATGTTCTATCGCTGAATTGTCCTCTTACGGAGAAGAACAAAGGGATGATAGACATGGCGTTTATCGACGGGATGAAGGACGGCGCGATATTTATCAATACGGCACGGGGAGGACTTGTGGACGAACAGGCGCTTGCCGACGCTCTCAAAAGCGGCAAACTGAAAGCGGCAGGGCTCGATGTACTCGCACAGGAACCGCCGGATGAATCGTGCCCGCTTCTCGGACTTGAAAACTGCGTTATTACACCGCATATCGCTTTCACACCGAAGGAGACAAGAGAAAAAATAATACATATTATGGCAACCAACTTGAAGTCCTTCCTTGATGGGGGAAGCGACAACAGAATCGTCTGAAACAGATCAACAGGAGACTAACATGAAAGAAAAGTATATTATGGCCCTCGATCAAGGGACAACAAGTTCCAGATGCATCATATACAACAAAAAAGGTGAGCAGATCAGTGTGGCACAGATGAAATTCACGCAGTATTTCCCTGAGGCGGGCTGGGTTGAGCATGATCCTCTTGAAATTTGGGAATCTCAGCTGGAAGTTGCAAGAATGGCACTGTGTGAATCCGGCCTGAATGCGGAAGATATTGATTCCATCGGTATTACAAACCAGAGAGAAACAACAATTGTCTGGGATAAATACACCGGAAAACCCGTATACAATGCAATTGTCTGGCAGTGCAGGAGAACTGCCGATTTCTGCTTTGAACTGAAGGCTGAAGGACTGAATGATGTCTATAGGGATAAAACCGGGCTTCTGATCGATCCTTACTTCAGCGGGACAAAACTCTGGTGGATCCTTGAGAATGTGGAAGGAGCCAGAGACAGGGCTGAAAAGGGTGAACTGCTCTTTGGAACCGTTGAAACATGGCTGATATGGAACCTGACCGGCGGAAAAGTCCATGTTACGGATTATTCCAACGCTTCCAGAACCATGCTGTTCAACATACACACCCTCAAATGGGATGAAGAGATTTTGCAGAGGCTTAATATCCCTGAATGTATGCTGCCGGAACCAAAGCCATCCAGCTGCATATACGGGGAAACGGATGAAAGCATCTTCGGTATTCCGGTTACAATCGGGGGCGCGGCCGGGGACCAGCAGGCTGCTCTCTTCGGGCAGACATGCTTCCATGCGGGAGAAGCCAAAAATACATTCGGAACAGGAGGGTTCGTTCTGATCAATACGGGGGAAACGCCTGTTATGTCATCGAACGGTCTTCTTACTACGATTGCGTGGGGTATTGATGGTCATGTCAACTACGCGCTTGAAGGATCGGTCTTTGTCTCCGGAGCACTGATTCAGTGGCTGAGGGATGAACTTGGAATCATAGAGAGCGCATCCCAGACAGAAAAAATGGCGATGAAAGTAAAAGATACAGCCGGAGCATATATTGTTCCTGCATTTACAGGACTGGGAGCCCCATACTGGGATCCATACGCA
>CACYBO010000251.1 GCA_902772685.1 uncultured Eubacteriales bacterium
AAACCGATTAGAGTTAAAGCAAGATAAGCAATCACAAAGCCAGGAGAAGATTATAGTATGATATTTTTCATCATTATATTGCTTATAGTGGTTTTCAGCCAGGCTAAATTTGCCGATGAAGGTGGTTTTTTTGAAGATTATCTCGACAAGAAAAACACAACGGCAATAAACGGCATTTTTGTGATTCTTATTATTTTCAGTCACTATTCTCAGTATACTTCTTTTGACGGCTTTTACGACCTGCCGTATGTCTGTCTGCAGGAGCACCTCAACCAGATGGTAGTTGTTACATTTCTGTTCTACTCTGGTTATGGGATGATGGAGGCGGTCAAAAGAAGCGGTGAGCGGTATGTGCTTAAAGTGCCATCTAAGTTTATCAAGCTTCTCGTTCGCTTTGATATTGCTGTACTTATCTTTCTGATCGTAGGCAAAGGGTTTTTGAATCTGGAATTGGATTACAGCGCAAAGAACATCATTCTTTCGCTGCTGAGCTGGACCAATATCGGCAATTCGAACTGGTATATTACAGCGATATTGGGATTATATATTGCGTTCTTCATATCGTTCATTCCGTTATTGATCAGGAACAATATTCAGATCAGATGGGTCTGCAGCATCCTATTTTTGGCGCTGTCCATCCTTTTCGTGTATATGCAGATACATCTGAACCGGCCGTGGTACTGTTACGACACAATTGTGCTGATGCCGGTTGGTGTTTTCTATTCTCTGCTCAAAGAAAAACTGAACAAGGTGTTTATGTATAACAATTATATATACACTTTATGTGCGCTGATTGCACTTGGAGCCTATATATTTTTCTATTTCAGAAGATATGACGGAATTGAGACTTTCTCATTGTGGGGCATTGCCTTTATGGCTTTGGTGCTTCTGTTTACTATGAAAGTTTCAGTTTTCAACAGTTTGCTGGAATGGTTCGGAGTGCATATTTTCAGCATTTACATTCTTCAGAGACTACCGATGACGATTCTTGATTACTACGGCTGTATTGAAAGCCATAGATATATAAGTCTTGTTATCGCGATAATGGCAACAGCATTTATTGCGATGGTATTTGATTATTTCGTTGACAAGTTGCTTGCGTGTGTAGAACAGAGAATCAGAAAAAACAAATTGGAGCAGGCAGCAATATAGATTTTATTGACCCGTTGGTATACCATATAAGAGGGATGAAATCATAAAGGAGACTTTGATCATGAATATAATACTTCTTTCCGGAGGGTCAGGAAAGCGGCTGTGGCCGCTGTCCAATGAAGCAAGATCCAAGCAATTCCTGAAAATCCTCAGAAAAGATGATAAAAGTGAGTCCATGATTCAGAGGGCTTACAGAAAGATTGAGGCAGTAGATCCGGATGCGAATATTCTGGTTGCCACAGTCCAGTCACAGGAATCATATATTATGAACCAGTTGGGCGATGCAATCAACATTTCGGTTGAACCAGGAAGAAGAGACACATTCCCTGCAATCGCTCTTGCGGCTTCGTATATGCATGATGTAATGCATGTCGGTGAAGACGATGCAGTTGTTGTGCTGCCATCTGATTCATGGGCGGAGGACAGCTTCTTTGATTCAATCGAAAAATTGTACCGGCATGTTCTCAACAGTGAGCAAAATCTCTGTCTTATGGGGGTTGAACCCAATTATCCTAGCGAGAAATACGGTTATATTGTACCAAAGACAGGGAGCGAAATCAGTGAAGTCGCTGCGTTCAAAGAGAAACCGGAAGAGTCTGCTGCAAAAGAATATATAAGACAGGGCGCTATGTGGAATTGCGGTGTATTTGCATTTAAACTCAATTACCTGCTCGATGTCTCACAGAAAACGATTGGCACAAGCAACTACCAGGAATTATTTTCTGATTATAACAATCTTGAAAAAATCAGTTTTGATTATGCAGTAGTTGAGAAAGAGCCTAAGATAGATGTTTTGAGATATTCCGGAAACTGGTCCGATCTGGGAACCTGGAATGATCTTGTAAAGGTGTTCCCGGAGCCTTGCATCGGACAGCATGTGGAGAAAGACTGTGAGGACGTGTACTTAATTAACGAACTGAGCACACCTGTTTTTCTGAACGGATTAAACAATGTTATTGTCGCGGCAAGCCCTGACGGAATATTGATTACAGACGCTGATAAGACGAACAGCATAAAAAAGACGGTTGAATCCTTTGATCACAGACCGATGTATGAGGAACGGAAATGGGGCGAATACCGTGTTCTTTATGAGACCAGCTATACCACCAATTCACTTACAAAAGAATTGATAATCGAAGCCGGAAAGAACATCAGTTATCAGGAGCATTACCTGAGAGATGAAATATGGACGGTAGTTGAAGGAGAAGGCCAGTTATTATTAAACGGTGAAGTAAGCAGTGTTAAATGCGGTGATACCGTCAAAATTGCCAAAGGTGTCAAGCATGCAGTAAGAGCTTTTACAAGGCTGCACATTATCGAAGTACAGATAGGAGACGATCTTGTAGAAGAAGATATTACTAGATATGACTGGAATTGGGAAGGATAGATATTATGAGTAGCATTATCAAGAAAACGGTAAGACGAATCGTCTCGAAAGAGACGAGGAACAGATATGTTAAAAGAAGGAACTATCGTGAACTGGACAGAGCGCGCAAAGCAGGCAAAAGAGATTACCTGTTCACGGTCATTATCCCTGTGTATAATGCAGAAACTTACTTGTCGGAGACTGTCGAAAGCCTGATAAATCAGACGATAGGATTTGAGAACATCCAGTTGATACTGATCAATGACGGCAGCAAAGACGGCAGTGAAGATATTTGTAAATACTATGCGTCAAAATACGAAAATGTGGAATACCACTTCCAGGAAAACAGCGGGGTTTCCGCGGCAAGAAATCACGGCCTGAATCTGGCAAAGGGGCTGTACATTAACTTCCTTGATTCCGACGATAAATGGGACAATAAGGCTTTTGAAGAAGTGGTCGTATTTTTAAGCAAATACGGGCGGCAGAAATTGCTTGCGGCGAAGGAAATATTTTTTGACGGACAGGAAGGTGAGCACCCGAGGAATTATATTTTTAAGAAGGACAAAGTTTGTCATCTTGAGAAAAACTACACATATGCGCCGGTTGCCACACCGCAGTGCTTTTTCAGATATGACGCTGTTGAGAAATTGCGCTTTAACGAGAATCTGAAGCATAGCGAAGACGCACTTTTCACAACAGAGATAATGCTTGAAGACATGTCCTATGGCGTAATGTCGAAACCTGTTTATTATTATAGAAAGCACAGCAATAATGCATCCAGCTCAAATTTGATTGTATTCTCTGAGCACTATTACACAGATGCCCTGACATTGTACCATGATTATTTAATAAATAAGACCATCGCAGAATTAGGAAGTGTGCCTAAATTTATTCAGTATGAATTGGCTTATAACATCGGATGGCGCGTTAAAGATGAAAGTGCGCATGAAATGGACAGCAGCCTCATATCTGAGTATATCGTTCACCTGACGGAAATACTGCAGCACATAGGAGATGATACGATTGAAAAACAGAGGCACATCGGAATCAATCATAAGCTCTACATGCTCGCGATAAAATACGGTTGGGATTACGAGACTGCAATACGGAACCTGAAGGTTGACGAGAACATGATAGTGTGTGACATGGAAGGAGATGTTCATCCGGTCCAGAAAATAACACGGGGGCTGAAAAAAACACAGATTGAATTCATTCATACAGATACAGAAAAAGGGCAGGTGGTCGTGGAAGGCTCATCGAAGCTGGCTGTTCCTGAAGACATTGTTCAGGTTTTCGTCGAAATAAACGGAAAACAGTATGACGCGGATGTATATCCACGTAAGCACTTTGGCTTCGCATATTCGTTTGACGATTTCAGATACAGAAGGCTGCATTTCAGGGTAACTGCACCTTTGGATGACAGGATGAAAATCAGGGTACTGTTTTCGGTAAACAACTCTGACCCAATAGAAGCAACTCTTACTTTTGGAAGATTTGTACCTTTGAATGAACAGTTTGCTGATACCACTTATGGGAAGAAGAAGGGTTTCCTTTATCGCATGGAAGACGGGCAGATCCTCTTGGAAAAAATGGACACAATCAATGTGCCTGATGACCTGGAGGAGAAGTATTGCGCTGCACTCGAAAAAGATGAGGAGGGCAGAGAAGTAGTCGAATTCAGGAAAAAGTATTTTGCTTCACGTGACTCCGAAAAGAAGCTGTGGATTTTCACGGACAGAATGACTTCAGCAGAGGACAGCGGAGAAGTTATGTTCAAGTATGTGAACGAGCATCCGATTGAAAATGTTGAAACTGCTTTTCTGATTCGTGATGACGTCCCGGATTATAAAAGACTGAAAGAGATCGGGCGGGTTATTCCGTTCAATTCCGAAGAATACAAACTGGCGGTGTTGGAGGCAGATATGATAATTTCATCTGCAGCCGACGATCCTATACTGAACCCATTCAAGAATCTGCAGAGGTTCATCAAAGACCTTTACACTTACAGATTTGTATTTTTGCAGCACGGTGTAATCAAAGATGATTTGTCCGGCTGGCTGCACAGGGCAAATAAAAACATTGAACTGTTTGTTACTTCAGCAGAAAGAGAGAAACAGTCAATTATCGACGGGCCTTACGGTTATTCGGCGAAGGAGGTTGTTGTAACAGGACTGCCGCGTTTTGATAATTTCATTGACGATCATGGCACGGCGAAAGACAACTCGATTTATGTTATGCCGACCTGGAGAGAATGGCTTGCACCGGAGTTTGATGTAAGAGCAGAAGATGTTGATGAAATTCAAAAATCCCAGTCAGGTTTCCAGGATTCAAGTTATTTTAAGTTCTATAACAATCTGTTAAAAAACGAAAAACTGCATGAGCTGCTAGAAAAGAACGATTATAATCTGTATTTTGCCCTTCATCCGAGAATGGGGTCAGAGATGGATGCTTTTTACAGCGATGACAGAGTGCATCTGCTGAAACCTGAGAGTTTCACTTATGGAGATGCATTTAAGAGCATGAGTCTGCTGATTACTGATTATTCGAGCGTTGCATTCAATGTTGCGCTGCTGAATAAACCGGTCATCTATGCTCAGTTCGATTATGACGAGTTCTATCTGTCAGGGCAGCACACAAGTACAGAAGGTTACTTTTCTTATGAAAATGATGGATTTGGACCTGTTGTTACAACTCCTGAAGCTGTCGTTCAGGAAGTGGAAGAATTGATGGAAAGAGACTTTGTTAACAAAGAAGTCTATCAGAACCGCATCAAAGACTTCTTCTATTATCCGGATGACGGTGCCTCAAGAGCAGAACTCGTATACAGAGAAATTCTTAAAATGGGATGACATTTCCGGCGGTTCATAGTCAGGAAAGGAATGCAGTGAGTTTCATGAGAACAAAGAAAGAGATAGAGAACGAGTATAGAAGATGGCTGAAAAAAGCAAATGAAGATCAGGATCTTGCCATAGAACTTCAGGGCATGAACAGCGAAGAAATAGAAGATGCATTCTATCGTGATTTAGCCTTTGGCACAGGGGGGCTCAGGGGTGTTATCGGCGCAGGGACCAACCGGATCAATATCTATACAGTTGCAAAAGCAAGCCAGGGCCTCGCTGATTATGTGAGGGCAAAATATGAAGATAATCCATCTATCGCTATCGCCTTTGACAGCAGAATCAAGTCAGATGTTTTCAGCAGGACAGCTGCGGAAGTATTTGCGGCAAACGGAATACATGCACATCTGTATGGGGAACTCATGCCGACACCGTGTCTTTCCTTTGCGGTAAGACAGCTGAAGTGCTCTGCGGGGATCGTAATCACAGCATCGCACAATCCGTCAGACTATAATGGATATAAAGTATATGGCCCGGATGGCTGTCAGATAACGACTGAAGCTGCTTCAGAAATCCTTGCAGAAATCGAGAAGGTTGATGTTTTTAATGACATCAGAAAGATTCCATTTGAAGAAGGAGTTAAGAGGGATTTGATCAGCATCATTGATGAAACAGTATACTCTGACTTTATTGAAGCAGTGAAGTCAGAGTCAGTTTTGTTTGGGGATGATGTAGACCGTGATGTCGCTATCGTGTACAGCCCGTTGAATGGAACAGGTCTCAAGCCTGTTACAAGGGCGTTATCAGAGGCCGGGTTTTCAAATATTACAGTTGTGGATGAACAGGCGAAACCGGACGGCCGTTTCCCGACCTGCCCATATCCAAACCCCGAGATAAGGGAAGCAATGGAGTTGGGTTTGCAGTACTGCGAAAAAGTTGGGGCTGACATCCTGCTGGCAACGGATCCGGATGCTGACCGCTGCGGAATCGCGGTCAGAGACGGAGAAAAGTATCAGTTGCTCACAGGGAATGAAGTCGGGCTGCTTTTGCTTGATTACATATGCAGTCAAAGGCAAGAGCACGGCATGATGCCGGACAATCCGGTGTTTGTTAAGACGATAGTTACCATGGATCTTGCAGAGCGGATCGCAGAACACTATGGAGTGGAGACGATCAATGTTCTTACCGGCTTTAAGTACATCGGTGAAGTGATCGGACGTCTTGAGGAAGACAAAAGAGAATCGGATTATATCTGCGGGTTTGAGGAATCATATGGATATTTGACAGGGTCCTATGTCAGAGATAAGGATGCAGTGAATGCGGCGTTTATGATATGCGAAATGTTCGCCTATTACAAAACCAGAAACATCAGTTTAATCGGGAAACTGAAAGAACTGTATCAGACGTTTGGTTACTGCATGAATACATTGCACAGTTATGTATTTCCGGGCTCAGACGGAATGGTGAAGATGGGGGAAATCATGAATGATTTCCGCGGCGGAGCGACAGAAATTGCAGGGGAAAGAGTAACACGGACATTGGATTACTCCAAAGGAATAGATGGCCTTCCTGCAGCAGATGTTGTCAAATTCATTATGGAAGAAGGTTCATCAGTGGTCATCAGACCAAGCGGGACAGAGCCCAAAATAAAAGCGTATATCAGTGTATTGGCTGAGAATGAAGATGATGCAATGTCGGTTGAGAAAAGGATAAGAGAGTTTTTGGAAAACAAGATAAATTAGCGTCAAAATAAGGTGAGAGGGATAATCAGATGATCGTGGAGTCAGGAAAGACAGTAAACAGCGTTTCTGAATTGGAGAACAATGCAATAATCGGAGAACTGCCATCAGCCGACAATGCAACCATAAAGTTTTCCGGAAAGAACAATATTCTTGTTGTTGAAGAAAACGTAAGACTGGAAGGCAGCATCAATTTGAACGGAAGCAATACAGTCATATATTTATCAAGCAATCCGACCCATGTCTACCGTCTGAAACTGGATGTCTGGAACAATTCGGCAGTGTATTTCGGGAAAGACAGCTACTTTAACGGAGCGCTGCAGATTACCCTTTCAGAAGGCAGGCATCTGATCGTTGGAAATGACGGCGTTTTTTCATTTGGCATCTGGGTCAGGACGGCCGATCCGCATATTATTTATGATGTAAAAACGAAAAATAGAGTTAATTTAAGTAAGAACGTTATGATTGGGGACCACGTTTGGCTTGGTCAGAATTCGTTGTTGCTAAAGGGCAGTAAAATAGGATCTGGCAGCATTGTTGCTGCAAATTGTGTCATTACCGGGAAAGAAGTTGAATCCAATGCGATTTACGGCGGTAATCCGGGGAAATGCATCAAATCCGGCATTTTTTTCTCAGGTGAAAGCGTACATGCGTATCAGAAGAAGCAGACAAAGAAATCGATGACGCTGGATACTGACAAATGGTCCTATTGTGAGGACAGTACAACCTTAAATACCGACGAAGTGTTTAGGCGTCTGGATGATTGCAAAGACAGTAATGAACGTCTGGAGATAGTAAAAGAACTTGCTGCTGCACATGACCAGAAGAACAGATTCGCCATAGAAGTGCAGGAAAAGACATTCTTTGAGCGGCTCAAGTCCAGATAGTGAAGTGCCGCGCTATTTTACCGCGATTCTTTCTTTTGTGACATATATTCTATCGTTGCTGCTGCCGACGGTATTCATCAGGATCACCAGATACCCGTCGTCTATGATGCAGCTTTCCACTTCACCGATTGAGACATCATAACTTCCCAGATACGCCCCGTCGGATGCTCTGTAGAGATCTATGTAACTGGTGTTTCCGCTCACCCAGGTGCACACGAAGACGATGCCGTTATACGCGCCGATGTCCTGGGCGTGATTATATCGGATGAATTTGTGAATGAACTTTTCCACTTTGAAATCGCTGGTGCAAACATAGATTTCGTTGCCTTTGGACAAATAGTATTTATCATTGCTCTCGTCATAGGCGATTCCGGAGGTGACTCTCGGCAGGCTGAATATGCCTGCTAATTTTTTTGATGTTCCGTTATATGTGCTGCAGGAAGCCGTGCGGATACTCTTGTGTGTCTTGACCACATAGAATTTGTTCGTATTAGGATTATATGTAGCGCCGTTGGCGTGCCCCATATCGCTGCACGGATCAATTGCTTCACATTCGCCGTCGCTTCTTCTATAGGAAATCAGTTTGCCTGCGGATCCTGCGTGGTTAACATAGGATACGACGTAACAGTCATCTTTGAGTGAGATTGACTGAGGCACGTTGGTTCCGCCGTCACCATGGATTTCGCGGAAGAGATCCAGGTTGGACGAGTTGAGAGTCATAATGTTCTTAGCAGAAGAATAGGAGGTGGCTTTTTCGGTTGTCCCTTCTACCTTGACGGCTTCGGACAGAGGACTTGTGACTGTTTTTCCCTGCACATCGGCAAGTGCCATGATGGCGTATTTACCGGTATCACGGGTGATTTCCACCGAAAGATCTTCCGTGTCGATATTCCGGAAGCGCACGAACTCCTGTGTATGGGCGTTCTGTTTGAAAAGCTGATAGTGCTTAGCCAGATCTGTTTGGCTCCACGTCAGTTTACAGCGCGTATCGGATACATTCTTCACCTGCAGTCCGACCGGCTGTTCCAACTCATTTGGATATACATTGACTGTAACGGTTCTGGTTTTTTCCTGATAGAACGAATCGCCGGAAGCTGTAACTTCGATTTTGGCCTGACCCGGCGCCCTCAGTTTCACAACGCCATTTTTGTTTACGGAAGCAGATTTCCTGTTGGCAGAGGCGAAGGTGATGTCGCCGACGCCCTTGGCTTCGACGCGGAATGTATCTCCTTTGAAACCGGAATACTCTTTAATGTTGAGTTTGACCGTTTGCTTGAGCTTTTCAGTTGTGATTTCAGCTTTTGCACCTTTCGCCACAGAGCCGGTGTCAAGTCTGGCGTCGACCGCTACACGGTAGGTCTTGTCAAACTTGATGTCGGGGATTGTGTAATGGTTTTCATTAAGAACCAGAGATGTCCGTTCGTCTTCGCACATGATAACAAGATCATAGGCGTCACAGTCCATTTCGTCCCATGATATATGAACGTCATAGCCATCCTGCTCGAGCGTGAGGTTTCTGACTTTTTCAATTGTGAGAGCCGGGCCGACAGCAAATAGCAGAACAGCAAAAGCTGCAAAGACGGCCACAAGAAAAATAATTATGGTTCTGTTTAATGTCAAACGTGGCATTTTGTCAGTCCTTTTTCCGGGATTGATTGGTGTTGCCCATCCATTTTAGTATGGTTCTGTGGGATTGTCAAAGAAAGAGGGGAGGGTCATCAGACTTGCCTGAAACAGTCGCTTATATTGATGTTTTTTGGTATAATATTAAATGGAAAGGTATTGTGTTGACAATCAGAAAAGGTGTTCTTTATGCAAGATAAATTATACGCAGCTATTGACAACAGAAAGGTAGCTATCATCGGTGCGGGTTTCGTTGGTGCGTCGATTGCCTACGCTCTTACAATCAGGGATCTGGCCAGCGAAATCGTGCTGATCGACATCGACAGAGACAAGGCATATGGTGAGGCTCTCGATATACAGCACGGTATTCCGTACATGGGAACATCTTCGGTGAGAGCCGGGGATTATTCGGACTGCAGGAACTGCGATCTGATCATCATCACCGCCGGAAGAAACAGACGAGTCGGCGAAGAGCGTCTCGATATGATCAATGACAATATCGTGACAATCAGGAATGTTGTGGAGCATATTAAACCGCACTACACACATGGCGTGATCATGATGGTATCAAACCCGGTGGATATTCTTACATACAAATGCGATGAATGGATGGGGCTTCCGAATGGAAGGGTATTCGGTACGGGCTGTATCCTCGACACATCGAGACTCGTGCGGTGCATCGCAAATTACACCAACCTTAATACAGAAGCAATCAAGTGCAATATTGTGGGCGAACACGGCAAGTCGCAGTTCCCTGTATGGAGCAGGCTCTCCATTGCAGGTCTGCCGATGTGGGAATACTGTGCCAATGTAGGGCTTGCGTGGGAGGATGAACAGAAACAGGGACTGTACAACCAGGTCCTGAATATGGGTATGGAGATCATCAGGTCCAAGGAGAGGACACATTATGGAATCGCGACATGTGTATGCTCACTGGCGGACGCGGTACTCAATCAGAGGCTAACTGTCGCACCTGTAACGTCGCCGCTTGAGGGTGAATACGGCATTGAAGGGGTATCTCTAAGCATTCCTTCACTCGTCGGAGTGAACGGAGTGGAACACAGATTGGAAGAAAAGTGGCTCAAGGAAGAACGCATGAAACTGCAGAAGAGTGCAGAGATTCTGAAAGAGACGCTCAGCAGGCTGTAGAATGGAACACATCCAAGACGGATTAACATGAGTGCAGACGATAAAATAATGATCCAGATCAGGGATCTGAAAAAAGAATACAGGCTGGGACAAATAGGGTATGGCACTCTTCAGAAGGATCTTCAGAGCTGGTGGGCAAAACGCCGGGGTAAGGTGGATCCCAACAGCAAACTGGGGCAGGAAGAGAGAATAGAAGGGGATACTCTTCGTGCGCTGAATGGCGTGGACCTCACCGTATACCGCGGGGAATGCCTTGGAATCATAGGCGGCAACGGCGCAGGGAAAAGCACTTTGCTGAAACTGATTTCCAGGGTTGCGTCGCCGAGCGGAGGAACCATTGACCTCTATGGACGTGTAACATCAATGCTGGAAGTCGGTACAGGTTTTAATGGTGAAATGACCGGGCGTGAAAACATTTATCTGAATGGTACGATCCTGGGCATGAGCAAATCTGAAATCGATGCGAAGATGGAGGAGATCATTAACTTTTCCGAAGTGGAGGAGTTTATTGATACACCGGTCAAACGTTATTCAAGCGGTATGTATGTGAAACTGGGGTTTTCTGTTGCATCTCATCTGGACAGTGAAATCGTTATCATGGATGAAGTCCTGGCAGTAGGAGATATCGCATTTCAGCAGAAGTGCATCAACAAAATGCGCCAGTCTGCAAGAGAAGAAAACCGTACGGTTCTCTACGTTAGTCATAACATGAGTACAGTCAGGGAACTGTGCGACCGCTGTATTGTACTGGCGGAGGGGAAAAACATTTATGACGGCGATACGGAAGAAGCGATCGCCTACTACACAAGATACCTTCAGTCACGGAATGAAACGGTAACGGACTATCTCTCAAAAAACAGAAGAGCCATTAATCTCACAGATCAGATCCGCATAGCGGATATTAAGGTTTTGCACGATGTCATACCGATGGGCGGAATGCTGCGGTTTGATATGAAATTCAATGCGAAGAGAAATATGGACAACATTATGGTCCGGCTGATCGTCTGCAACGGTCCCGGAGAGATCGTTGGAATGGCATATTCAGATCCAGTCCATATGAATGAAGGGGACAACTGGTTCGCGTTTTCTTTCCCTGTGGGCAATCTGGCTTCAGGAGAATATGTTTGCGATATCGCCATAAGTGAGTACGACGGGAATGTCGATGTGAGACATGACTTCCTGAGTAAAGTTATGGCGTTCAGCATAAGGGAAGAAAGAACATACTTTGGCCGTTCCTGGAGCGTAAGAAGATGGGGCAATGTTGTGTTCGATACGATTAAAGCTGAGGAGATAAGGCATGAGCAGGACTGAAGATAACTATCATGTTCATATTGACGGGAAAGAAAACCCCCTGCAATTGAATCTGAAGGAAGTCTGGAGATACAGGGATCTGATCGTCCTTTTCACAAAAAGAACATTGACTCTGACATATAAACAGACAATACTGGGACCTGCATGGCTCGTTTTGACTCCGTTTCTGACGAGCGTAGTTTACGCTGTAGTCTTTAAGGGGATTGCCGGAATCAATACAAACGGCATTCCCGGACTGCTGTTCTATCTGTGCAGCAATGGATTGTGGACTTTATTTGCCTCCAGTCTCAAAAGGAATTCAGCAACCTTTGTTGTTAATGCAAGAGTGTTTGCAAAGGTGTACTTCCCGCGTCTTACCATCTCTATATCCACCATGCTGAACGCACTGATTGAATTCCTGATTGTCTTTGCAATGATAGTAATAATACTGATTTACTACTTGCTTGCCGGTGAAGTTGAGCCTGCATGGAAGCTGTTGTGGCTTTTGCCGTTCGTTGTTTTAATAGCCGGTGCGATGGGTCTTGGATTGGGTGTTCTTGTTTCGTCGCTGACGACCAAATACAGGGATCTGAGAATGCTGGTTGATTTTGGAGTTATGCTGTGGATGTTCGCTACGCCCGTTGTCTACCCATTATCACAACTGGAGGGCAGCGGAATACTGTATAAGGTCATGCTGTGGAACCCCATGACTGCTCCGATGGAGCTGTTCCGGAAGATAATGCTGGGGCAGGGTTATATAGACCCGATATCTGTAATATCAACACTGGTATTTACAGCAGCTGCGCTGCTGGCGGGAATATTGATTTTCAACAGGGTAGAGCGGACGTTTATCGATACTGTTTAAACCATTCGACGAATGCGCGCAGACCCTCTCTAATACTTGTCTCCGGTCGATATCCGAAATCTCTTTCAAGTGCCGTTGTGTCCGCATAAGTTATCGCAACATCGCCGGGCTGCATCGGCACGAGTTCGTGATGGGAACTGAAATCATAGTCTTCCGGCAGTAATCCTGCCCGTACAAGTTCCTCCTGCAGGATTTTTATGAACTCCATGAGATTGACCGGTTTGCCCCCGCCGATGTTATACACGGCGTGCGGAGCGATTGGAAGACCGTCCGCTCCGTTTTTTTTCTCAGGCGCGCGCGCCATTACGCGCAGAATGCCTTCTACAATATCATCGATATACGTGTAATCACGGTCGCAGTTTCCATAATTGAACAGCCTGACGCTCTTGCCATTGACCAGATCCTCTGTAGCGGAATAATAGAACATGTCTGGTCTGCCTGCCGGACCATATACTGTGAATAATCTGAGCCCTGTGGATGGGATGTTGAATACCTTTGCATAGGAGTGTGCGAGAAGTTCATCCGATGCCTTTGTCGCAGCATAGAGAGAAACAGGCTGATCGACCTTCATATCTGTACTGAACGGGATTTTATCGGTATTGCCGTAAACGGAACTGGAAGAAGCGTACACCAGATGCTGCACCGGATGATGTCTGCATGCTTCCAGTATATTCATGAAGCCTATAACGTTGGAGTTGAGATAAGCCTGAGGATTATCAACGGAATACCGGACTCCTGCCTGGCCGGCAAGGTTTACTGCGATATCAGGTTTCCATGTGGAGAATACCTCGTCAATGGCGGACTTGTCCGCCAGATCAGCGCATACGAAAACATGCCGCACGGATGACTTGTCCGCCAGGGAATCAATACACTTGAGCCTGTAATCTTTGAGGGAAGTATTATAATACGAATTAAGATTGTCAAGGCTTATAATTGTCCCGGTTTTCATTTCCTTAAGGAGCCTGAGAACCAGATGTGAACCGATAAATCCCGGAGAGCCGGTAACAAGAATTGTTTTTCCTTCAAATTCATTATTCTTCAGCATGACTAACTAATGGCAATCCTATCTTTCTACTATTGGCAATGTGGATCCGCCGTAAGGCATGACGATAACCGCTGCATCCTGACCCTGCTCCGCAAAGGCATCATTGACAGCACTCTGCAGATCAGAATATGGTTCCATGAAAATAGAACGGACAACAGCGTCGCCCATTTCAGAGACGAGTTTGATATTGGCTTTTTCCATCACCATCGCGATGGCTGCGGCCTTGTGACCGCCGAGCCTGAAGTCCTTCCTGATTCTTTCTGTCAGGTCAGAAGGCTTTGCTGCTTTTTCGATCCATTCTCCGAAGGTCTTGTTGCCGAAACCCTCCCGGCAGGAGCCGACAAGAATAATCGTGCCGCCGTCCTTGACGGTGTGCTTGGAATTATCCAAAGCTTTCTGGGTCTGATACAGATTCAGATCCTTAGGTGCACCGCCCTGGGAGACGATAACGATGTCTCCTTTTTCGGGAACTTTAACCGAATAGAGGCTGTCCAGAAATGCACATCCTTTGCGGTGGGCTTCTCTCAAATCGCCGCAGACGGTGTAGATGATCTCTTTCTTCTCGTTCAGAACAACGTTCACGAGGAAGTCAACAGGACAAAGCGGTGCGGCCTCCTCCAGATCCTCTCGGAGTGGATTTCCGTCCAGTTTGCCTGTGTGGGCGTCCGGAAGGATCATCATGGAGTGGTTCGCCTGGATGGCGGCAGGCGTCGAAGAGCCCGGCATGATCGCTTTGATGCCGCCGGAGTAGCCTGCGAAATAATGGTATTCAATATTGCCCAGACAGATGCGCCGGTCTGCTTCCGCAACCGTGCGCGTGATGTCGATCGGCGTGCCGTTGCTCGTTTCGCCCAGGTGGATGCAGTCCTCCGGATCGCTGTCGATGCACTTGATTCGGCTGTACGCGAAATCTCCGGCGAGCTTTTGCCGTTCCTCTTCCGTCTGATGCCGGTGGCTGCCCAGTGCGAACACGAGTGTGATGTCGTCCGCGTCTACGCCTGCTGCAAACAGTTCCTCGAGCAGAGGGGGCATGACCACCCATGTAGGCATGGGCCGGCTGATGTCGCTGGTGATGATTGCAATCTTCTCACCGGGACGGACGATTTCGCCCAGACGCGGCGTACCGATCGGGTTTGCCAGCCCCTCCCGGACAGAGTCCGCGCCGACAGGGGCACCGCCGAGGTCGACCTCGTTTGGTGTTAATATTTGCAAGATGTTTTTATCCGGCACGATTGCGGCCTGCCTGCCGGTGCCGTATCCAAGTTCGATTTTCATGGAAAAAGAATAACACCAAAGAGAATAAAAGTAAACGGATAAACAGTCGCGCCTGCGATTGTTTTTTGATATAATCCTTTATGTATGGACGCTAATAAACAAACAAAAGGGAAAACAGTAAAAAAGGGCCTCTTATGCATTATTGCTTTTGTAATATGCGCAGGGCTCCTGTTTTGCTATTTGAATAAAGTTTTCAGTATGGGTGACGCTGATGCGAACAGACAGACTTTCAAGGCCTTCTACGCGGAAGCTGATGACACAATAGATGTCATGTACCTCGGCACCAGCGCATCCAACCGGTACTTCATCAATCCGCTCGCCTATGAAGAGACGGGGATAACCTGCTTTACAGTTGCGACGATGGGGATGCCCATGTTCTTTGTGCCGGATCTTGTGGATGAAGTTCAGAAGAGCCAGGACCCGCAGCTGTACATTATAGAGATGAGATGGCTGCTCAAGAACAGGGACATGATTACAGATGCCCACATCCGAAGGGTTACGGACAATCTCAAGTATTCCCATATAAAAGAACACGCCCTGAAGATCGCCTTTGCGGAGATGGATGGAAGCAAAGGTATGCTTGGAGATATCGGCGAATACGGACTGGATTACTACATCCCGATTCTAAAGTATCACGGCAGGCTTGCTGAGGGGAATATGTCGCCGGGGGACTTCAAATTGACGGCGACGAAAAATCAGACCAAGGGATACGTGATGAGTTTCAATACGACGAAGCAGGTTAACCAGTTCCCCGGCAGGGTCTCAGAAAAACGCGCGGAGCTGTCTGATATAGCAGAGAATGCCCTGAGTGCAACTTTGGATAAGTGTGATGAAATCACGGAGAACGGCGACCAGGTGCTGTTCGTTCTGTCACCGTACTGCTGCCTCAAAGGGCAGAAACCGATGTTTAATACCGCCTTTGACATTGTGCGCGAAAGGGGCTATCCGGTTCTGGATTTCAATACGCCTGAGATGTATGAAGAGGTCGGTCTTGATTTTGATAAAGACTATTACAACAGCAAACACGTCAACTACATAGGAGCAGAGAAATACACGAGATATCTGACGGATTATCTGACGGAGCATTACGATCTGCCGGACCACAGAGGAGAATCCGGATATGAGAGCTGGGACAAAGCGTATGAGTCCTACAGAGAATACGTTAAAAACGGGATTGACACAATTGGGATCAAGGCGGAGAGAGGCGGCCCTGTGACCACCGTCAAATACAGAGGAAAAGTCCTCAACAAGAAAGAAATAGAAAAACTGGAAGAAGAGAAAGAAGAAATTCTGCAGGAGAGAAACGCGCAGGATGGAATTCTGGAAGAAGCAGAGCAAGAAAGTGAAAAGGAGCAGCAGAATGACGAGTAACATGAATGTCTTCAATGGAAGCGACAACTACGTAGTAACCGAGGAACTGATGAACGCTGTCAATGTGTCCATCGCATTGAAAAAACCTTTGCTGATCAAGGGCGAACCCGGGACCGGCAAGACCATGCTGGCGGAAGCGATCGCCGAATCACTGGATATGCCGCTGATCATATGGAGCATCAAGTCCACGACAAAGGCACAGGACGGACTCTATGTCTACGATACCGTGCAAAGACTGTATGATTCACAGTTCGGCGAAGGTGATGTCAAGAATATCGGTCAGTACATCAAACTGGGCAAGCTTGGTGAAGCATTCACATCAGACAGGCAGGTGGTGCTCCTGATCGATGAGATCGACAAAGCCGACTTGGAATTTCCGAACGACCTGCTCTGGGAACTGGACAAGATGGAATTCTACATCAACGAGACGAAGGAGACGATTACGGCCAAGCACCGTCCCATCGTCATCATAACATCCAACGCGGAGAAGGAACTGCCGGACGCGTTCCTGCGCCGCTGCATCTTCCACTACATAGAGTTCCCGGATGAGGAGAAGATGAAGGAGATCATCCACGTTCACTACGGAGATATCGACAAGAAACTGGTGGCGGAAGCGCTGGAGGCGTTCTACAAGATCCGTGAGATGAAAGACCTGCAGAAGAGACCGTCTACATCGGAACTGCTGGACTGGATTCAGGCGCTTATGATAAGCGGCGTCAGCATCAATGACCTCTATGAGAGTATGCCTTTCCTTGGAGTACTGCTCAAGAAGAATCAGGACATTGATACATTTGAGGAAATCAAGACAAAGGGATACAGTCTGAGAAACTGGTAGGAATGGCGTTGGCTGAGGAGACGGACTGATGTTTCTGGAATTCTTTTATCTGCTCCGCGCGCGCGGGCTGGAAGTATCGATCAATGAATGGATGACTCTCGTTGAGGCGCTGGACAAGGGACTGGCCAACTCATCGCTCATGGGTTTTTACCAGCTGTGCAGGAGCATACTTATAAAAACTGAATCTGAATATGATAAGTTCGACCAGATTTTCTCAGAGTATTTCCAGGGGATAGAAACACCGGAAGACCTTCCTGAGGAGTTCTGGCGCTGGCTCAATGAAAGCGATCGGGAGAGGGATCTGGAAGATCTCGGCGATAAGAAGCTCTTCGCGAAGGAGCTGGATGAACTTCTCCGGATGTTTGAAGAGAGAATCAAAGAACAGAAGGAAAAACACGACGGCGGAAATTACTGGATCGGAACCGGCGGCACTTCTCCAATGGGCCGCGGCGGATACCACCCAAGCGGCATAAGGGTAGGAGGCAAAAGCCGGCACAAGACCGCCCTGCAGGTCGCCGGCGAGCGGAACTTCAAGGATTTCCGTGAGGATACGATTCTGGATATCAGACAGTTCCAGATGGCCTTCCGAAAACTGCGCCAGTACTCTTCCCGTGTGGATACGAATGAGAAGGAACTGGATATCGACAAGACCATAGACGAGACCTGTGAAAATGGGGGAATGCTGACTTTGGCGTATGAAAAGCCGCGGAAGAATACGGTCAAAGTGCTGCTTCTGATCGATTCGGAGGGGTCCATGCTGCCGTACAGCAGATTGTGCAACAGGCTGTTTCAGGCGGTCAGCAGATCAAACCACTTCAAGGATCTGAAGATCTACTATTTTCACAACGCGATTTACGATCAGCTCTACACCACGCCCCGCTGCAAGCTGTATGATTCCGTGGAGACGACCTGGGTGTTCAACAGACTGGACTCCGATTACAAGGTCATCTTTGTGGGAGACGCGGCGATGGCTCCGTCAGAACTCTACCGCAAAGGCGGGAACGCCATCATTGGGCTCTTCAACCATGAGACCGGCATGGAGTGGTTCATGAAATTCAAAAAACGCTTCAAAAAGCAGATCTGGCTCAATCCGATTTCGAAGAAAAGCTGGGGATATACATATGGAGCTGAGACGATACACGATATCGGCGAAGTGTTTCCTATGTACGAACTGTCTTTAAGCGGGCTGGAAGCGGGAATCAAAAAACTGCTGGTGAAATAACCGGCGAAAAGAACAAATCGAACGAGTTATCAGAAATTGCAAACATTTGTTTGCAATTTCTTGTATTTTATGCTATGATACGAACAAAGGGAGAACATATTTTCTGTTTTGGGCAGGGGTATTGCGTTTATTTCAGATGAAACCGGAGGATATTATATGAAAGAACGTGAAAAGAAAATACTCGAATATATGAAATCCGTAATCCGTGAAAAGGGTTATTCGCCAACAGTCAGAGAGATCTGTGCGGACCTTGGAATTAAGTCGACTTCAACCGTACACAAAGATCTGGCGAATCTGGAGAAAGAAGGTTATATCAGGAAGGATCCTGCCCGGCCGAGGACAGTGGTTATTGTTGATGAAGGCTTCGATCAGCTGGAGGCCGTCAGGGCTGCTTCCGGCGGGGGTCTGGGCTTAGCCGGAGAGAGCCCCGGAACTGTCGAACGTACGGATATTGTTGATATCCCGTTAGTCGGGAGAATCGCCGCAGGGACACCGATTCTGGCGGAACAGAACATCGAAGATTCCTTCCCCGTACCTGCCAGATTCGTCAACAATGGAACCAACTTCATGCTGACGGTCCGCGGCGAGAGCATGATCGAAGCGGGAATCATGGATGGAGACTACATTCTGGTCGAACAGTGCAATACCGCCCGCAATGGCGATATGGTCGTCGCAATGGTGGACGGATTCGAGAGCGAAGCGACGGTGAAGACTTTTTACAGAGAGGATGACCACATCAGGCTTCAGCCTGAGAATTCCTGCATGAGCCCGATCATCGTCAAAGACGTGAAAATTCTCGGTAAAGTCAAAGGCGTATTCCGGTACTTCTAAGACTTCAAAACAGAATAATCAGAGAATAACTGCTGCACAGGACATGCCGTGCAGCAGTTATTTTGTATATGAGGATAAGTTTGTGAAAAAATTGTTAAGAATGTGCAGATAATGGCCTCTGTAGGTTGAAAAATGGCTGTTTGGAGCATATAATATCTTTGGAAAAATATAGTAGCAATTAGTAAAACGGTGATTATTCAAAAGGACACTGTATGTCTTTGGATTTTAAAAACAAAAGAGATACAAATAGTACATCGGCAAAGGACTCCGGTTCTGCAACTGCAGCCACGAAACTCCTGAAACTGAAAAAGCGGGAGCTTCTGGAGATCATGCTGAAGCAGGGGGAAGAAATCGACAATCTGCGCGCCCGCGTCGCGGAACTTGAAGATGAAGTCGCAGCGAAGGAAGCGGAACTTGAGAAACATGAATTCGAGATAGAGAAACTCGGATCCATCGCCGAAGCATCGCTCCAGGTGACAGACATCTTCCAGGAGGCCGAAAAGGCAGCGAAGATCTATCTCGAAAACCTCAGGAGGCGTTATGAGTAGGAAATCCGCAGCGTCTGCTGGATTCGAGAGTCTGCCTCCTACTGAGGATATTCGCGCAGCCTATGAGAAGGTAACCTACCGGGAGAGGCTCAGGAGGTCCATCCTGGGCACGACGAACACCCTGATCGTAGTCGCGGCGGTGGCGATACTCGTAGCAATGTTGTTTTTGCCTGTGCTTCGTATATATGGGCAATCCATGAACAACACGCTCATGAGCGGCGAACTGGTTGTCTCCCTGAAGGGGGCAGGCTTTGAAACCGGCGATGTCGTAGCCTTTTATTACAATAACAACATCCTTGTCAAACGAGTGATCGCAAACTCGGGAGACTGGGTGGATATGGACCTTGATGGCAACGTCTATGTCAATCAGCAGCTGATCGACGAACCGTATATCAAGGAGAAATCCTATGGAGAACCAAACATCGACTTCCCATATCAGGTTCCGGAAGACAGGATCTTCGTGCTGGGAGACAATCGCGCGGTATCCGTAGATTCGAGAAGTTCATCAATTGGCTGTGTGTCCTCAGAGCAGATTGTAGGAAAGATTGTGTTCCGCATCTGGCCTCTGAGCCGCATCGGGCCGATATGATCAATAAGAGATGATTAGTTGTAGTTGTTTTCTAGAATGAGAAAAGGAGAACAGTATGAAAACGGCGAAGAAAATAATAGCGCTCCTGCTGACATTAACTGTGGCACTGACCATGGGCGCGGCAATGACAGGCGCAGTATTCGGCGCCCAGACATACAGCATTACTATCGATAATGCCGTAAATGAGGAGACATATACTGCGTACAAAATTTTCGATGTAAGTTATAGCGAACAGAACCCGTCTCCTGGTACGCTGCCTGGAGCTCCGGCACCGGATAACACGCATCAGAACATGGCGTATTCCTACACGATCAACAGCTCCTCTGCATGGTGGGGCACTGTAACGAATAACGCCTCAACAACTTCTGATACGTTTACTGCGAACGGCCTGACGTTTACAAAAACGTCCACCGCAGGCGTCTATACTGTTTCGGCAACAGACAGTTTCGATGCTGCAACATTCGCAGCGTTACTCGATGGTGCAAAGGCAGGAAAGACTGCGGCAGGCAGTGCAGTGGCATCAGGCGGAAGCGCAACAATCAATGTGAATCCGGATGAGGCGGGATACTACTTCGTAGATACGACGATGGGATCACTGTGCTCCCTGGATACTACAGAACCTGCAGCGACGATCCGTGAGAAGAACACTGTTCCAACACAGGACAAAAAGCAGGCTGTCGGCACTTCTGCCCCGTCATCAGCTTCCGGCTACAGTGACGATGAGCAGCAGGTACAGGTCGGAGATACAGTGTGGTATCAGATCGAAGTTGCAGACGGAAAAGGTTCAGATTCTGACATCGTAATAACAGATGTTTTGAGCGATGGTCTGACATTTGACACATCATCTAATCCAACGCTTATGGCTTCTATCAACGGAGCCGCGGAAACTGCCGTTGCAGCAGCGAATTATACGATTTCCAACAAAACTGCACAGGGTTTCACCGTTACACTGAAAGCGGATTACGTGAAAACTCTGACGGAGAATGATAAGGTGTTTATCCGCTTCAGCGCAGTTGTGAACTCAAAAGCTGCTTCGGATGCAGATGCGTCAAAAGAGAGCAATACATCCACACTGACTTACAGCCAGCAGATCAGCACTGACAAGGTTGAAGTTGTAACCTACAAATTCCAGCTGGATAAAGTCAAGAATGAAGAGCATGACTATGCTGACCTGTTAGGTGCCCAGTTCGAACTGTACCGCGGTTCAAAGGCAGATGCTAACAAAATCTGGTTCACAAGAGGTTCAGATGAAGGCGGATTGCCTGTTCTGATCGTTGTTGGTCAGGGCGCGTCCGCTCCTGCAGGAGTAACAGGAGCATTCTCCACGATTGCACTGACAGACGATACGAGTGTTGCGAATTATCTGAACAGCAGCAAGGTGATTATCAAGGGCCTGGATCAGGAAGCATATGTCCTCCA